>NZ_JBHFKV010000011.1:0-110878 GCF_042879355.1 Photorhabdus sp. RM71S
AAGCGTCGCGGCGACGTTTGAGCAAGCCATTTTCAATTAACTGTTGATGCCAGAGAGGAATAAATTTTTGGCAAAAGTCATCGACGCAGCAGTAAAGTTCTTCTAAATTAGACATGCCTGAGGAGCTCCACGATTTTGTTTTCTTTGACAAAAACTTTGATCGTGCCTCAGGCACTTAGTTCCCTTCTTAAGCAAATCTCAGGTTTATTAGGGTCAAGGAATGTAATAACCGGAGTAAATACACAATATTTATCACCATTGATATCAACTACCGGCGTAATACGTTTACGAGTTAGCTCCATTTCTCCTGTTGAAGTCAGTGGAACAATTAATTTTGTTGAAAAGTTACGATAAACATCAAAGGCCCCCAAAAAATTCATCATCCGTAATTATCCCTGCACGCTCCAAAAATGCGTTGATTGCCTGCATATCTTGTTTATCTTCTTTCTGACCGCGCTTTTTAGCTTCTACAGCCTGTGTCAGAAGCCCATCCAACATAGACGATAAGTTCATATTTAAGCTACGAGCCGCATCCACCAGATCAGCAGTGAGGTATACATTAGTATTTTTCTTGGTTCCAGCCCGTGTAGCAATTGTAGACCTCATAGTATTACACCCTATACGCAAAATTATGAGCGTAATTATAATCTAATGAACCTGCAAGAGATAAGAGATTCTCAATATAGAATTGAACTTCTTTCTCCAATAGAGCAAATTTATCTTATACAATTCTTTTATCGTTCATACCTACTTACCAAAATCAATAATCATTAAAATTACTCTTAACTCATTATCTTAAATACTTATATTTACAAAAATATTACTATTTTTACAAAATTATGCTTTTAAAAATGTTTATTAAGTTTAAAGTTAAATTTCTTAATATTTACTAATGGAAACAAGTATGACGTGGAAATATTCACAAAGCACTGGCGAGCTAACACATAACGGCTCTTTTATTGCAAAAGGTTATAGCGGTCACGGAACAGGGATAAATAACCCATCTATGGAACAGGTTGAAGGTGAAGGACCAATTCCCCGCGGTTATTACAGAATCAACGGTTACTCTAACTCAATAACCAGGGTCACCGTAATATTAGACCCTATTATGGGAACTAATACGTTTGGACGCTCTCTTTTCAGAATACATGGTGATAGACGGGATGGCACATACCGGCAAGCATCACATGGTTGCATCATTATAAATGGCTCTAATCTCAGAAAAGAGATAGCCAACTCTAGCGATACAATCCTGGTGGTCGAATGAAAAAACTGGTTTTGCTTTTAATACTGGTATCATTTAGCTCATTGGCCGTGGATCATCATATTACGGCTAAAAATCCATATCCGAATTTAACGCCAAAGCAATTGACCCTACAAATAAAACAGCAAGGTGCAAGAGCAGTAATTGCAAATATGCCAGAAGGAGACAACGGAGAATGGGATTATATAACAGATCATATTGCAAGTGGAGATATAGCGTGGCTCAAAGTAGCTCCTTTACTTGCAAAGGGAAGTGATGCCCATTCATCAGAAATGCTATCAACAGCGTTAGCTACTGCATTACCGAAAAACGTAAACGGAGTATTATCTATTCTTGATGATTCCAATGTTTCAATTAGCACTGACTCTGTCTGCTCACTGCCTTTTTATCAAGGAACAGAAGCAGAATTAAATCAGTATGTTGTTGATAGTATTCGTGTACTGTACAAAAGTAAAAGTGGTGAAAAATGCTTACAAAAGCTTATTTCTGCCACCGGTAATTCAAAATCGTTTTCTGAAGGAGATTAATAATGGCTATTCCTCTATATATGTATATAAAAGACGACGGTGGAGCAGATATTAAAGGTTCCGTTGATATCTATGGTAGAGAAGGCAGTATTGAGATTTTAGGTCTTCATCATAGCGTCAGTACCGCCACTGATGATAATACAGGAAAATTAACTGGAACGAGGAAACACCTTCCATTTATGATTGAGAAAGAAATTGATTCGTCATCCCCATATCTTTATAAGGCATTAACTACGGGGCAAACACTAAAATCAGCAGAGCTTAAATGGTATAAAATAGACGATCATGGTCAAGAAAAGGAATATTTTAATACCTTAATGGAAAATGTGAAAATAGTGAATATTGTTCCCGTTATGCTGGATATCAAGGATACATCAAAAGAGAAATTCAATCATATGGAAATCATTGAGCTTCGCTACGAAAAAATTACCTGGAAAAACAATGATGGAAATATAGTCCATTCTGATAGTTGGAATGAAAGGATATAACTACTTATCCCTATAACCGATAACATTAACAGGCTTGTATAATACAGGAAATCAGGGTATTGGAATTCCCAAATATCATTCTTGAAATGATATTTTTCGAAGGGTATCTTTACAATGATCAGAACAAAGATGATTATATTAAAGAATCCAGAGTATGAAGATTTAGGAGGAGGCGATTATGTTGTTAAAACGTGCTACAGCAACCAAGAAGAAGGCAACTCAGGCTGACTACGCTCGTAACCGCAAAAATAAAACCGCTATGGTTAATGCTTTCGTTGAGGCTAACAAAACCAAACATACGGAAAGTACCTGCTAACCAGTTCATTCGTTTCAGTCTAAGTAAAAAGCCACCTTTAGAATAGGTGACTTTCAGTTTGACGATTTAACTGACCGATAAAAAACTGCATCACAAATGTAAAACTTGATACGCAGTTTAGAATATGCTCTTCCTCTTTAATCAAGAAGCAATTTGCTCCATCGTTTGTAAAATTCTCTTATCAGAAACTGGATATGGCGTACCCAATTGCTGAGCAAACAAGCTGATCCGCAGTTCTTCAATCATCCAACGAATCTCTTGCACCTCAGGCAACTGTTTCTGTTGCAGTGATAATTTCGCCAGCCATTGTTGCCACTGTTGCTGAACATTTTCGACTCGCCCCATTTGCGCTCTATCTCTGTGCGGATCAATCGCCAATTTTTCAAGACGGCGCTCAATGCCTTGCAGATAACGCAGGACATCCGGCAAACGTTTCCAACCATTAGTGGTGACAAATCCTTTGAAAACCAGACCAGAAAGCTGCTCTTTGATATCCGATAATGCCAAGGCAAATGAAATATCCACTCTCCCCTTGAGACGTTTATTGATAGCAAAAATAGTGGTGAGTATCTGTTCCACCTGCTTGGCTATTTCCACAACAGTATCATTCAACTCAGCCCGAACCTTGTCCTGTAGCTGAATAAAATTCTGTTCATTCCAAGCCGGCCCACCATTCCCTGCCATCAATTTATCCACACCACATGAGATACAATCGTCAATCAAATCCAATACCTTGCCATAAGGGTTAAAATAGAGTCCCAATTTGGATTTATTCGGCAATTTCTCATGTAAGTATTTAATTGGTGAAGGAATATTGAGCAACAACAGACGACGGGTACCTTCCCACATGGCAATTTGTTGCTCCGGTTCGGTTTCAAACAATTTGATACCGATACTCTCTTTTTCATCCACCAGCGCTGGAAATGCTTTAACAGAGTAACCACCACGTTTCTGTTCATACCGTCCCGGTAATTCTCCGAAACTCCAAATATGCAGCCCACTCTGTTCAATCCCATCATCGGCAACAGAGGAAAGTGTCTCCTGAACTTTCTCTTTCAAGCGTAATTTCAGCGCAGATAAATCTTTACTTTCAGCGATAGTCCGGTTCTTCTCTCCTACCACTCGAAATGTCATTTTGAGGTGATCGGGTACTTGCTCTAACTGCCAATCATCACGTGACACCGTAACACCAGTCATCCGCCGTAACTCTTTCTCAAAGCTATCTAATAAGGTCGATTGTGGTTGAGGTACCCGCTCCATAAATGCCTGAGCATAGTTTGGTGCAGGGACAAAATTACGACGAACCGGTTTCGGCAATGATTTAATCAGCGCAACAACCAGATCATAACGAATACCGGGGATCTGCCAATCAAACCCTTCATCCTTAACCTGATTCAACACCGGCAGCGGAATATGAACTGTCACACCATCAGCTTGCGTGCCCGGTTCAAACTGGTAACTAAGCCGTAATTTCAATGCCCCCTGATACCAGTAATTAGGGTAATTCAGCGCACTGATTTTATCGGCATCGCCTTTGATCAACATATTTTTTTCAAAATTAAGCAAGTCCGGTTGCTCTTTACTTGTCTTCAACCACCAGCGATCAAAATGGCGAGCAGAAACCACATTCTGAGGTATCCGTTGATCATAGAAACTAAACAAGGTTTCATCATCCACCAAAATGTCGCGACGACGGGATTTATGTTCTAGCTCCTCAATTTCCTCACGTAATTTCAGATTCGCTCGGAAAAATGCATGTCGAGTTTGCCAATCGCCTTCCACCAGCGCATGGCGGATAAACAACTCACGGCAGAGCATTGGGTCAATTTTGCTGTAATTAACCAGACGACTAGCCACAATTGACAAACCATATAAAGTGACTTTTTCCCTAGACATTACCGCACCCTGAGATTTCTGCCAGTGCGGCTCGCTATAATGATACTTCACCAGATGCCCGGCTAACGGTTCAACCCATTCAGGTTCGATTCGCGCAGCAATACGCCCCCACAAGCGACTGGTTTCAACCAATTCCGCCGCCATTGACCATTTAGGTGGCTTCTTGAATAAACCAGAACCAGGAAAAATAGCAAAACGGGCATTACGCGCACCGGTATATTCCTGTTTATCTGTATCTTTTTGGCCGATATGAGATAACAGCCCAGAAAGTAACGCAGTATGAATACCACGGTAATCTGCATCCTGACTATTTACCGACAGACCAATTTCTTTCACAACTTGTCGTAACTGGGTATATATATCCTGCCACTCTCTGACTCTCAGGTAGTTAAGATAATCTTGACGGCAAAGTTTGCGAAATTGCGAAGAGGAGAGTGCCTTTTGATGCTCTTTCAAAAAATCCCATAATTTCAGAAATGCAATAAAATCGGAGTCTTTATCAGCAAATCGACGGTGTTTCTCATCAGAAGCCTGCTGTTTCTCCAGTGGCCTCTCTCTTGGGTCCTGAATAGATAGCGCAGAAGTGATAACCATCACTTCACGTACACAACCATGATGACGAGCTTCCAATACCATACGCGCCAGCCGAGGATCAACCGGGAGCTGAGCAAGCTGTCGCCCTATTGATGTAAGACAGTAATTAGCCTTAACCGTTGTGCTCTGGTCAATAGCCCCAAGCTCTTCCAAAAGCCGAACACCATCCTGAATATTACGTTTATCAGGCGGTTGCACAAATGGAAATGCACTGACATCCCCAAGACCAATTGCCGTCATTTGCAGAATGACCGATGCCAAGTTAGTACGCAGGATTTCTGGATCAGTAAACTCTGGCCGAGAAAGGAAATCGTCTTCTGAATACAGCCGGATACAGATCCCGTCAGATACACGTCCGCAACGCCCTTTCCGCTGATTAGCCGACGCCTGTGATATGGGTTCAATCGGTAATCTCTGTACTTTCGTGCGATAACTGTAACGGCTGATACGTGCATACCCGGTATCAATCACATATTTAATTCCCGGTACCGTCAACGAGGTTTCTGCCACGTTAGTTGCCAGCACAATTCTCCGCCCCGTATGTGATTGGAAAATTCGATTCTGATCGCTGTTAGAAAGACGCGCAAATAATGGCAGTACGTCGGTATGACGCAGATTCTGTTTATTCAGCGCATCTGCTGTATCACGAATCTCCCTCTCTCCACTCATAAAGATCAGGATATCTCCAGGCCCTTCACGGTTGAGCTCATCAACAGCATCAATAATTGCCTCAAGCTGATCCCGCTCTCCATCATTATCTTCCCCCATGACAGGACGATAACGCACTTCTACCGGATAGGTTCGACCAGAAACTTCGATAATTGGCGCATGATTAAAATGACGAGAAAAGCGCTCAGGATCGATAGTCGCGGAGGTAATGATCACTTTCAAATCGGGACGTTTTGGCAGTAATTGGCGCAAATAACCCAGAATAAAATCAATATTCAGACTACGTTCATGCGCCTCATCGATAATAAGCGTGTCATACTGTTTAAGTAACCTGTCATTTTGCAGTTCCGCCAGCAAAATACCATCGGTCATCAGTTTAACTAACGTGTTATCGCCCACATGATCACTAAAACGGACTTTATAACCAACAGCAGAACCCACTGAGGTTTCCAATTCTTCCGCCAGACGATTGGCAACCGCACGAGCAGCCAATCGACGGGGTTGAGTATGACCGATAAAGCCTTTTATTCCCCGGCCTAGTTCAAGACAAATTTTCGGTATCTGTGTTGTTTTACCCGAACCGGTTTCACCAGCAATAATGACAACCTGATGGTCACGAATAGCTTTGTAGATATCATCTTTCTTCTGGCTGACGGGCAAGTTTTCTGGATATTTGATCGTTGGACAAGCAGCCTGACGGTTAATGATTTTCTGAGACTCTTTCACTTATATTGATCCTTGTAACTTCTTAACTTTACTGATTAGCCAGCTTTTATTGATGACATGGTTCTTATTGGCAACACATTTTTATTAACAACATATAGTAGCACATCCCATCTATTGGCAATAATTTCGGCGGATATTTCCCCGCTACGCTATATCAACATAGGTAAAAGTTTTTCAATAAATTTGAATGCTAAGCTCTAAATATTGCTCTATTACCAGAAGATAATAACTCATAGAATCACTATACCCGTTATCTTTCAAGTTGCCTCTTTGTTGGCTGCACTCGCTCACCCCGGTCACATAGTTACCTATGCTCCCGGGGATTCGCTCCTTTGCCGTCGCGATGCATCTTGAAATCCATAGGGTATATATCGTGATTAACAAGTAAATTACCAAGAGTTAATTTAAGGAATAAACATGAGTAAAGTTCTGGTTCTTAAATCCAGCATTATGGCGCAGCATTCACATACTAACCAAATGGCAGATTTCTTCATTAAAAAGTGGCAAACCAATCATGCTGATGACCGCATTAAGATACGTGATCTGGCCGCGCAACCCATTCCTGTTCTGGATAATGAACTGGTTCATGCATTACGCCCAAGTGGCAATGAAATGACTGTTCGCCAAAAAGAGGCGTTAGCATTATCTGACGAACTGATTGCGGAATTGCAGAATAATGACATTATTGTTATCACTGCGCCTATGTACAACTTCCACATTCCAACCCAACTGAAAAACTATTTTGACCTGATAGCCCGTGCTGGAGTGACTTTCCGTTATACCGAGAATGGCCCTGAAGGTCTGCTAAAAGGCAAACGAGTAATCATCCTGACCAGCCGGGGCGGCATCCATAAAGACGGCTCCAGTGATCTGTTAGTGCCTTATTTGCGTCTGTTCCTGAGTTTCATTGGGCTCACTGATATAGAGTTCGTATTTACCGAAGGTGTAGCATTAGGCCCTGATGCCGCAAATCAAGCGCAACAAACCGCCCGTGAAGTTTTGCAAGCAATAGCTTCCTGATAGCCACGTTTTTGTCCATAATTCATACATTGCCTATATTTTTATATTGTTGTCTTTTGCGCGTCATTCGACGCGCTTTTATTTCTTCAACCACTTACCATTAATACCAAGCACATACTCACCAAGTTCAGCTCTGTTCACCAATTTTTCGCCAGTAAGTTTAGCCACTTGCTTTGTAGAAATATTATTGCCAGCCGCAATTTCTGCGTATTTTTTCTCACGGGCTCGATTAATTTCTGCCACCAAAGCTTGTGCCTGACTATCTGTTTTCACTATAGCCAGATAACCACTGAAAGTTTCACCGACCAACCCTTTCTGCTTTGCCTCATTCAGGGTCATTCCTACAACGGAAGAGCTGAACAATACACTAGCCAATAACAATATTCCCGTACCTGTTCTCTTCATAATGCCCCCCTAGAATAAACCCGTGTTATTCTTAAGCATCTCTTCAACTTGCCTGTCTACTTTTATCTGAATTTCATGCTCAATTTTGACATTCATATTAATATTAATGGGCTTCTCCGGTGTTGCTACTTCAAGGCGTATACAACCTGACAGCATTAAAGACCCCATTGATAGTAAGAACAGCTTCATTCCAGTTTGTTTTGTCATTTATCACTCCCATTTAATACAGATATATTCTGCTGTAGCCAATCTTCAAGATTGTTGCCAAACCGTAAGCTACGCCATAAGTGAAAGATATTTTCTTCATGATGGTAATTCAGCTTGACTTGCCGTCTTTTATCCCTTAATGAATTAACACCTTGAATTTCAGCATTTAGTGTCAAAATCCCTAAATTATCAAGACTGACTTGCGCCCGTAAGCGACTGATTTCTAAATAGCGTAACCAATCCATAGCGGCACCGGCGGAAATATTATCTTTGTTAATGGAATCTATCGTGTCTTTATCCAGACGTAAGGTCATATGGTCGATATTGGTAATCTGACCTTGCTGAACTATCCAACGCTCATTATTAATAAACAACGGTAATTTTCCGCTGATTTTGCCAGACATCGCAAATTGTTTAACTTTCAACACGGTCAAAAAGCGACTTAGCTCCAATTTATCAAGCGTTAAAATGGCAGGATGCTGCTGAGGAAACCTTAATCTATCTAGGTTAATATGCCCATCCAACATACCTACATTCACATTAATCAGTTCCAGCGGTTTTTGTTCCGATGGCGGATAAAATCCCTGCAAATCCGCCGTTAAGTTACGCATTTCAAACAGGTTATTTATTGTTTTCACTCGTAACTGAACCGGCGATTTAATACCAAATTGCCAGATACTATCTCTCAGTCGCCACGGTAAGATAAAATCAAGTCCACTGATTTCACCATCTTTAAGCCACATGCTGCCATTTTTTACCGCCCAGTGACCACCCGCAACAAAACCTTGCCCTTGTGTGGCAGAAAAAGCAGCCTGTGCATAAAGCTCACCTGCACGCAAGTTTATCCCTAAATCTTTAGGTATCAACGGCTGAAATGCGAGTAAGGATTGAATAGGCCAACGCGCTTCACCACGCAATCTGACGCCATCCCAACGACTGTAAAAAGGGATAGGACCAATATTTCTTGATGAAAGATCACCATTAACAATAAAGTTGTTCGGGCTTTCCCCTATCAATTTTGCTGTCAGTTCAGTGGGAGGCAAAAAGCCACCAGACCGAAACGATATTTTCTTCGTTGCCAGTCGTAACTCACCATTAAAGGCGAGAGATTTCTCTGAACGTTGCCATTCCAATGACTTTGTTAATTGTAAACGCGGCGTATCTACCCGGATCATGCCGTGTTTAATAACATTAAAGCCGGTAGTCATTTCGTTGACGCTGATCAATGTGTCACGCCAGCATCCTTTTCCGGCAATATCCCATTTAGCCTGTAGCGGCGGCAAATAACCATTCCCCCAATAGTTCCAACGCCAATAGCCTTTATCCGGCATAAAATCCTCAGCATGACCATCAAGATGCAAACGGAATTTTCCCCAGTCACGATGTTGTGCGTTAACAATTGCCTGTAACCGGCCAGTAAAACCTTCACGTGTCAGATAAGCTCCCGCTAACGGTGACCGGGCATCTTTAACAATAAACTCATCAGACAAACGCCCCCAAGCCCGAAACAACGAACCTGACTGGAAAGTCATTTTCAGATTAACCAACGGACCATTAATTATCGCAGGCAATGACATAGCCATAATCATATCCTGCACATTAATCTGACCTGTTAATTGAAAAGGAAGTTGCGTATTTAATGAGTTTATCCGGCCCGGTTTTATCGTTAATACAATATTCGCTTTACCACGTTCACCCTGAGTGACCAAATTTATACGGCCACTAATTAGCAGGTTATCCAACCCTTGTTGCCAATGAGCAATCTTAATATTCACGCCACCCGCAAGAGGTTGCCCCGCCCCAGTCCACCGCCATTTACCATCAGTAATATCAAGCTGTTCTTGGTTAAACTGCCAAGGTAATTCAGCCAAAGATAGTGTCGCCCCCTCTTCTCTGATAATAAGCTTGCCGGATTTCCCTCGCCAACCTAACTTGATATTTAGCGGGTGCGCATATTGCCTGGCAATAATTTTACCTTTTACTTCACCATGAGGAGGTAGTTTGTCCACATTAAGAGGTAAAGTCATTTCACCATTAAGGCTGATTTCCTGTTCTGGTAATTTAATTGCCAGTTGGTCAATAACTAGCGATTCCTTACCATAAATATGCGCTGACAATTTAACCTTCTTCCCCTGATAACTTAGTTTTTGCCCCTGAGAAGAGGAATTGAATTTTAGTCTTCCAGCAAAATCTTGCCAGGGATGAAAAGAAAGATTTTCCACGGACAAACTTCCTTGTGGAATATGAGCTAAAATATCAGCAACAGACAATGGAGCAAGACCTTGTGTAGATTCAGGTAACTGATTTAGGCAATTGATATCCCCACTAATATCTGCGGCATTTAATTGCCAATGATAACTGTTATCTATCTCTGAATATGGGTAACTAACAGATAATCGCGATACACGAATAAGCCTGCAATCCTTCACCTGCAATGAAATATCAGCCAGTTGCAAAACTCCATTTTTCCATTCTGGTTGTTTCAATGAAACCGTCATACCTGGAGGTAACCAATGACCGGTAACCTTAGGTAACCAATGAGGAATCGAAAACCATCCCGCCGCCATCAGTAATACCAACAGAATAGGTATGGTAATGAATATTTTTAACCCTTTGGTTATCAAATCCTTGCCTCTCCTTATTAAGCCTTAGATCGGTTACTTCTATACCCGTTATCTTTCAAGTTGCCTCTTTGTTGGCTGCGCTCGCTCACCCCGGTCACATAGTTACCTATGCTCCCGGGGATTCTCTCCCTTGCCGTCGCGATCCATCTTGAAATCCATAGGGTATATTGTTATTCCATAATTTAGCAGACACACCTTAAACTAAGACATTGATTATTAAGAAAATTATGTTGAACATATAGGGGAACAACAAGCAATACACTTATAGAGTTAATTAATTTATTGTTTATTTAACCCTTTACGTCAGCAATAATTTAAGCCCAAAACAATTTATTAGCTACTTAAATTATAGCGGAGATAATTCCATGAAATTAGTCGTTTACAGTACCAAACAGTATGACCATAAACATCTGGAGCAGGTCAATAAAAAGCTCGGATTTGGTTATGATTTCGAGTTTTTCGATTTCCCTCTTAGTTCAAAAACTGCCAAAAATGCTATTGGTGCAGATGCTGTTTGTATTTTCGTCAACGATAATGCTGACCGTAAAGTGCTCGAAGAATTGGCTGAAATGGATATAAAAATCCTCGCATTACGTTGCGCAGGTTTTAATAATGTCGATCTAGATGCAGCTGAAGAATTGGGTATTCAGGTTGTACGGGTTCCAGCCTATTCCCCTGAAGCTGTTGCTGAACATACCGTCGGATTAATGTTGTGCTTAAACCGCCGTATCCACCGAGCTTATCAACGTACCCGTGACGCCAATTTCTCTCTTGAAGGCTTAATTGGCTTCAATATGCACAACCGCACAGCAGGAATTATCGGAACCGGCAAGATTGGTATTGCTACCCTACGTATTCTTAAGGGATTTGGTATGCGTCTGCTAGCTCATGATCCCTACCCCAATCAAGCTGTTTTGAATCTCGGTGCTCAATATGTCGATCTGGATACACTGTATGCTCAATCCGACGTCATATCTCTTCATTGCCCGTTAACACCAGAAAACCATCATCTGCTGAATGAAGTTGCTTTCAGCAAAATGAAAAACGGCGTAATGATCATCAATACCAGCCGAGGGGCTCTAATTGATTCCATCGCAGCCATTGGCGCATTAAAACAACAAAAAATTGGCGCTCTGGGTATGGACGTTTACGAGAATGAACGCGATCTCTTCTTTGAAGATAAATCTAATGACGTAATTCAGGATGATATTTTTCGTCGCTTGTCTTCATGTCATAACGTGCTGTTTACCGGTCATCAGGCATTTCTGACAGAAGAAGCCTTAACCAGTATCAGTGAAACTACGCTGAGAAATATCCAGCAATTAATCAACGGGAAAAATTGCCCAAATATTGTTAGTAAGTACCCTTAAAATAATATATAGGAGATAAACATGAAAAAAATACTACCTTTGGCAACAGCAACTTTATTGTTAGCCACATTCCAAGCGTCTGCGGTAGAAAACGTGTCAGTTGATGATTTACAACGTCACAAATTTGTTCTGGTGAGCGTTAATGGCGAAGGCGTGAAAAATCAAGATGGTCGCGTACCAACCATTCAATTCGGGGAAAAAATGCACGTTTCTGGTTCCATGTGTAATCTCTTTATGGGTCAAGGTAAACTGAAAAATGGTGTACTGACCGTTAAAAACCTGGCCAGCACTCAGATGCTTTGCTCTGATGAAAAATTGAATAGATGGGATTACCTAATTGGTCAAGTGTTAGAAGATGGCGTTAAAGTGAAGTTGAAAGATCAAAAATTGACACTATCTCACCCCGACAATACATTGGTTTATAAAGTTCAGTAATCAAAAAAATCATTTATAAAGTTAGCATTAAACATTTAGCAGAGTGAAATTTCTTGAATGGACTCAAGATTAAACTCTGTTTATCCAAATGTTTTATGTTTTAGGTGCCGGAAATTATTCTCCGGCACTTCCAGATATAATACCTAAGCAATAAATTTACCGCCGACATTAAACTTTTAAACATTATAGGAGAACCAAAATCGACATAAATAAATATAGATAACATCACTTATTTTTAACTTATTCCCTCCAACTTAAATAAAGAGTTTTACACTTTTTACATTTAATAGATAGTTTACTAACTAAATAAAAGGAAATAATTTATGTCCAATATTGTACTGACTGATATTCAATTTATCGACCTCATGAACGAAATGCGCCAACACGCAAAACGGATGTTAAATGATTCTAAAATTGAACCATTTATGCCATCGACACCTGAACTCCAAGCATATGCAAATACGCTTGGGGAACAATATGAAAGTATAGATATTACCGAAAATAAGGAAATAGATGGTATTATTAATGAATTGAAAGATTCTGTGAAATCTGGTGCTAATTCAACAACAAACGTTTCTAAGGCAAGTGTAACTGATAGCACACAGAAATATCAGAAAGCGATTACCGCTGATCCAGACAACGCAGACCAAGACTGGATCGATAACATGAACAAATCTCGTCAAAGAACCAAAGATGAGAACAACAGACAAATTGATACAAGTTACGATAAAGCCATTCAATTCGGGTTACAATTTCCTAACTCTAGAGCAGCAATACAAAGTTTTATGGAAAAAACTAATGCATTCTTCTCCAGTTTATTTGGCAGACTTTCAAATTTTATACTTGATGCAGCCAGGCAACTCTCTGAATGGATAAGCAGAGCGTGGGAATCAATTAAATCGTTCTATGATAAAATTAATGTTTGGATTTCCGGTGCTTTGTAATTAATTGATAATGGTTCGAGTTAGTTCGAACCATTATATTCACCTCAGATATAACATGGAAAAATTAATTACTTATTAGGCAGTTTGATCCTGGAAATAATTGCCAGTCTATCCATATAATATTCCACATTACCCCACAACCAACTCTGCTCTTTACTAACATCATCTTCAGCTAAAATATTTCTTAATTCACAAGTCATAACGTCATAGCCGTAAACATGAAGCCCAAACTGTAACGCCTCATACATTCTGGCTTGCCAAAAAGAGGTGCCTTCTATTATTTGACTCATATTTGAAGCAACAACATCATAGGTTTTAATCAGATAGTGGAAAAAGATTTTAGCGGCCAAATCACTTAATGCCGCTTTATGTTGTGGCTTCCTCGTTCGCCACACAAGTATCTGCGAAGCGAGGCGACAGTTAAGCACCAAGTCACTTAATATAATAACTTTGTTGTAATAAACTACTTCTTTTGTTTCGTCACTAAGTAGCGCTAATTCAAAATAGGGCTCATCTATATCATCCAAATCTAGCCTGTTATCAACCCTGATCAACCGGTAACCAGGTGGAAAAATGAGTTCATCCACATCATGCACAATATTAGTACCAGAGGAATCAAGAGCATCATACAGAACACGATTGAACTCTAACTCACTCAATTGGATGAAATCATTGGTAATCTTTTCTAT
Source organism: Photorhabdus sp. RM71S (assembly GCF_042879355.1). NCBI lineage: Bacteria > Pseudomonadati > Pseudomonadota > Gammaproteobacteria > Enterobacterales > Morganellaceae > Photorhabdus > Photorhabdus sp. RM71S. The sequence goes on from NZ_JBHFKV010000011.1 coordinate 14,175, forward strand.
GTTTCCCACATGTATTGGCATACTTTATGCCTCCTATAATAGACCACAGGTTCAATTACCTAATGGTAATAGTATAGATGCAATTATATACAATCAACCTTTAGTTCATTTTTGGTGGATATACCCACTGGTTAACTTAGCTCTAGAGCAAGCTCCCAACTTGGGAAACACAGAAAATAACTTATTAAATTACAGTTAGTTAAATCATTATCAAGGTTTATTAATAATATGGTCTTCCCATTCCACAACATCAATTTCCCGTACAGCGATATGCCTAACAGAAATTCTTTCGCTATGCATTGCTGATTTCGAACCTTTAATCAGAGGATGCCACGGTAATAATGGCTTCCCTTCTTCAAGCAAACGATATGCACAAGTTATTGGTAACCATGCAAAAGTCGGCAAATTATGACGGGTTAATTTGATACAATCCGGTTCATATCTGAAACGATCTTCGTAATTTTTGCATTGGCACGTTTTTATATTGAGTTGATTGCAAGCAACATTAGTAAAATAAATTTCATCGGTATCATCATCCATCAATTTATGTAAGCAACACTGCCCACAACCATCACATAATGACTCCCATTCTTCATCCGTCATCTGATCTAAGGTTTTTACCTGCCAGAAAGGCTGAGACATAACTCTACTATTCCTTATATTATTCAAATCACCCTGGTAGTGAGTGAATTATCATTCAGAGTAACCTTTAACACATCACCGGGTTTCAGTGCTCCAACACCTTCCGGTGTACCAGTGAGAATGACATCTCCCGGCCGCAAAGTGAAAAAGTGCGACATATGGCTGATCAGGGGAACAATGGGTGTCAACATATCGTTACTATTACCGTTCTGCCGTAGCTCATTATTGACTGTCAGTGAAAACTGGACATTCCGCGGATCACCAAAATGACTTATTCGAATAAACCCAGATATCGGGCAAGAGCCATCGAACGCCTTACTTTTTTCCCACGGTTGACCCGCTTTCTTGAATTTAGATTGCAAATCACGCAAGGTGAGATCCAATGCAACAGCAAAACCCGCGATAGCGGCGCCAACTCGCTCTTCATTTGCTTGTTTCAACGGCGTACCAATCAGTACAGCCAGTTCAACTTCATGATGAACAACACCAAAATCCTTTGGAATTGCAATTGGCTGATGTATATCACACAGTGCAGTTTCCGGCTTAATAAAAATGACTGGCTCTTCCGCTGGCTGAGACCCCATCTCTTTAATATGTTTAGCGTAATTACTACCAACGCAAACCACTTTATTGACAGGAAGATCCAGTAATGCCCCCAGCCAGTCTCTGTGTTGATACATATTCGTTTCTCACTCTGGTTTATTAGGCAACATACCCATAATTATAGCACTTATTGCCCATCTTATCGGCCACCACGCCAAAACTGATCGCAAAATAAGGAAACCTTTCCTTTGAGAGGCAAACCAGATTGTTTCCCTTATAAAAGCACAACTCATTGTGAATATTGTGGTGGTTAATAAAACCGCGCCGACGGTTAATTTTGCTCATCAAGCCCCTGGATTCTTCTTATTTTTCCATCTGGTTCAGATGTGCATTCATTAAGTTTTCAACCGGAGGGGGGATTTGTAGGTAAAAACCCTGTTCAATTAACGATATTTTTACCTTTTCGATATCAGCACCAGCCAAGTTTTTTCTGTCTACCAGAGAGATCGTCATTGTATATTGGGGCTGTCCAAAACTTTTCAGTAACTCTTCGGGAACGCGAGAGAAATTATCTCTTTTTTCAACATAAAGATATGTTTGCTCCCTTTTCGGACTTCTGTAGATCGCACAAATCATTATAATAAACTCTTTTAAATTCAGGTCACAACTTGCTTGAATAATTCAGTAATTATAACATGTTTATTGTATTTCTAAATATCGTATCCCAGAGGGTATTCTGGGGGGATCTCAAATTTGCTGAATCTGAGTCAGGCAGGATAGATGTCACAGTCGCCAATTGAGCTAAAAGGCAGTAATTTTACGCTTTCGGTTGTTCATTTACACAATGACCAACCAGAAATCATTCTACAGGCCCTACAGGAAAAAGTGGAACAAGCACCGGATTTCCTGAAAAATGCGCCTGTTGTCATTAATATCTCCGCTCTGCCGGCAAGCGCTGATCTGAAAGCACTGCATTACGCTATTGATTCAGCAGGATTCCGTATTGTCGGAATAAGTGGTTGTCGTGATGAGCAACAACGCAGGGCGGTAATAAAAGCATCCTTACCACTACTAAGTGAAGGAAAAAAACAAAAAACCTCGGCAAAGGAAGATAAACCGGCCGAACCCGCAATTAAAAAAACCCGTGTAATTAATTTACCTGTTCGCTCAGGTCAAAGGATTTATGCCCAAGGCAGTGATCTTATTGTTACCAGTAATGTAAGCGCCGGTGCCGAATTGATTGCAGACGGCAATATTCACATCTACGGTATGATGCGTGGTCGAGCATTAGCCGGTGCATCCGGTGATCAGGAGTGCCTGGTTTTTTGCACCCATTTAAATGCTGAACTTGTCTCTATCGCAGGGCAATATTGGCTCGGCGATAAAATCCCAACTGAATTAGCAGGAAAAGCCGCAAAACTTAGCCTGGTAAATAATGAATTAACTATTGAACCTTTAATCTAGCCCTTTTAATAAGGAATCACTTCATGGCACGCATTATTGTTGTTACATCAGGTAAAGGTGGCGTTGGCAAAACCACTTCAAGCGCGGCCATTGCTACCGGCCTTGCTCAAAGAGGTAAAAAGACCGTCGTTATCGATTTTGACATCGGCCTGCGTAACCTCGATCTGATTATGGGATGTGAACGCCGCGTAGTTTATGACTTCGTGAACGTTATCCAAGGAGACGTCTCGCTTAATCAGGCATTAATTAAAGATAAACGTACCGAGAATCTTTATATCCTACCAGCATCGCAAACCCGCGATAAAGACGCTCTCACTACTGAAGGCGTTGAGCAAGTTTTAGTTGATCTGGATAAACAAGGTTTCGAGTTTATTATCTGCGACTCCCCAGCAGGGATTGAAAGTGGCGCGTTGATAGCACTCTATTTTGCTGACGAAGCCATTATCACAACAAATCCTGAGGTCTCTTCCGTACGTGATTCAGACCGTATTCTGGGTATCCTGGCCTCAAAATCTCGACGAGCTGAACGGGGTGAAGATCCCATTAAAGAACATCTGCTATTAACCCGCTATAACCCAGGCCGTGTAAGTCGTGGTGATATGCTAAGTATGGAAGACGTTCTGGAAATTTTATGCATTCCTTTAATCGGTGTTATTCCGGAAGATCAATCTGTACTGCGTTCATCTAACCAAGGGGAACCGGTCATTCTGGATACAGAATCTGATGCAGGAAAAGCGTATACAGATACTGTTGAACGTTTATTAGGGGAAGAACGTCCTTTCCGCTTCATTGAAGAAGAGAAAAAAGGCTTCTTAAAACGCCTGTTTGGGGGATAAAACATGGCCTTGCTAGATTTCTTTCTGTCGAGAAAAAAAACGACAGCAAATATCGCTAAAGAACGGCTGCAAATCATCGTGGCAGAGCGTCGCCGCGGTGATTCTGAACCTGCTTATCTGCCTGATATGAAACGGGATATCTTGGCAGTAATCTGTAAGTATATACAGGTCGATCCAGATATGCTCTCTGTACAATTTGAGCAGAAAGGTGATGATATTTCCGTCCTAGAGCTGAATATAACATTACCTGAGGTAGAAGAACCTCAAAAATAACGCGGGTAAACAGTGCTGTTTTATCACTACCGCCATCAAAGTAACCACAAACGAATTATGTGGCAATCTGAGATGGGGAACCCCTAACCGGGAACCCCTTCTCATGCTTTAGACTGGCGTCAGGCTAAGGCTCTGATATGGGTTAATCAGGATAGTTCGCCAGAATCTCTGAGACTGGCTCAGCCAGCAACTCTCCCCGCCACCCACTAAGCAGTTCAGGTTTGCCATTTAATTGTTTCAATTTCCAGTGAACACTGAGTAATTGATTAATCTGACGACGAGATGCCAATAATTCAGAATTAAATCTATGCTGCTCACTTACCTGATGGATCAGCGCTTTAATATCCTTAAATGCTTTACGATAACCAGGTTGATCAATCAGGTTCGTCATTGGCGGCGGGCATTCACTTTCTGGAATATTTCCACTTTCAGCAACCATTGCCAATAGGCGACGACCATGACAACGAATCTCCTGCCCACTTAGCCCTAACGCATCCAACTCTGCCAAAGAAGTTGGCATATAACGCGCTACCTGCCATAGGTTTTCTTCACGAATGACGAAGTTCACGGCTAAATCGCGTTCTCTGGCCTGACTCAAACGCCATGCGGCCAGTTTTTTCAAACACGCAAGCTGTTGGGGACGTAATTGACAGATATTACCTATCTGTTTATAAGCACATTCCGGTGCCAAGATCTCTTTACGGCGTCGACAGATAAGTTGACACTCACCCGTCGCAGCCTCCATATATCCAGCCTGCTCTGTTGCAGTCATTAGGATATCCGCTAAAGGCAACAGATAATAAACATCTGCTGCTGCATATTCGCACTGTTTTTCACTTAACGGACGGGCAAGCCAATCAGTGCGGGATTCGCTTTTATCCAGCTCGACATGGATATATTCAGCCACCAGCGCGGCAAAGCCACATGAAAGCGGGTGCCCAATAAAAGCCGCCAAGACCTGAGTATCAATCATCGGTTCCGGCAAGCATTGAAAAGCATTCAGAAAAACTTCCAAATCTTCACTGCCAGCATGTAACAGCTTCAATATTTGAGGATGAGTAATTAACTCACGGAAAGGTTGCCAGTTGGTGATATTAAGTGGATCAATCAGAGAAAGTTGTTCGCCATCATACAGTTGTATCAAACCTAATTGTGGGTAATACGTCCGTGTGCGTACAAATTCAGTATCCAATGCTACTTTTGAGTATTTTTTTGCCCCTTCGCAAACTTGTTGCAACTGAGCATCTGTGGTGATCAACTGATAATTCAAAACATAGTTCTCTTAGCCATTCATGGAATAAGCACGACAACGCCGGCTAATACCGGCGTTGTCGTGCTTATCAATATTATGAAGAGGATCTCAGGCTATAGCTACATTCCTGACCTTTTCCTCTTCATCACGCAGTTCCCTACGAAGAATCTTACCTACATTAGACTTAGGTAATTCATCCCGGAACTCAATGATCTTTGGTACTTTATACCCTGTTAGATAACGACGACAATGGGTTTTAAGTTCATCCTCGGTCAAACTAGGATCTATCCGAACCACAAATACTTTGACAGTTTCACCGGAACTTTCGCTTGATACCCCTATTGCTGCTGACTCTAGCACTTTAGGGTGAGCTGATACAACATCTTCAACTTCATTAGGATACACATTGAAACCAGAAACCAAAATCATATCTTTTTTACGATCTACGATACGAATGAAACCTTGTTCATTAACATTCGCAATATCACCCGTTGCTACCCAACCATCTTTCAACACTTCTTCTGTTGCATCAGGACGATTCCAATAACCAACCATCACCTGTGGGCCACGTATCCACAATTCTCCCTGCTGGCCCATCTCTACCTCATTACCATCATCACCCATAAGTTTGATTTCCGTTGAAGAGACCGGGAAACCAATACTGCCAGTGTAATGTTTCGAATTATAAGGATTACAGGAAACCAAAGGTGAACATTCTGTTAGACCATAACCTTCAAGCAGGTTGGTGCCTGTCACTTTTGCCCATTTCTCAGCAACCGCTTTCTGTACCGGCATACCACCACCAACAACCAGACGCAGCGTAGAAAAATCAAGCTTCTTAAATTCTTCATTATTCAACCAGGCGTTAAACAATGTATTTACCCCGGTGACAGAAGTGAACGGATAACGACCTAATTCTTTAGCTGTACCCGTAATATCACGCGGGTTAGTGATCAGAAGATTGCACCCACCCAAGTAAATAAGTAACAAGCAATTTACCATTAACGCAAATATGTGATAGAGAGGCAACGCCGTAACAATCAGCTCTTGGCCTACACGTAATAATGGAGAATAAACCGCTTTTGCCTGTTCAAGATTTGCCAAAATATTACGGTGAGTCAGCATAGCCCCCTTAGCTACGCCAGTGGTGCCACCAGTATATTGCAGAAAAGCCAAATCATTACCGTTAATTTCTGGTTTTACATATTGCATGCGATAACCTTTCTGTATCGCACAACGAAATGAAATGGCATCAGGCAGATTATACTTCGGTACCAGCCGTTTAATATATTTCACCGCAAAATCAACCAACGTACCTTTAGGACGAGATAGTTGGTCCCCCATACGCGTCAAAATAACATGCTTAACTTTAGTATTAAAAACGATCTTTTCCAATGTATGGGCAAAATTGGAGACGATCACAATAGCGGAAGTGCCGCTGTCATTAAGCTGATGTTCAAGCTCACGTGGCGTATACAGCGGGTTTACATTTACGACAATCATACCTGCACGTAGAACACCAAACAGTGCAACGGGATATTGCAGCAGGTTTGGCATCATCAGCGCAACGCGATCTCCTTTACTTAATCCCAAGCCATTTTGCAAATATGCTGCAAATGCCCGACTACGCTCTTCCAACTTACGAAAGGTCATAATCTCACCCATATTGATAAATGCAGGTTGATCCGCATAGTGCGCTACGGCATTTTCAAACATTTCAACCAATGATGCATAACGATCCGGGTCAATTTCCGCAGGAACATCCGCCGGATAATGTTTTAGCCAGACTTTCTCCAAGGTAGTACTCCTGAAATTTTAATTGCTATGTTATCACTCGCCTAATAAATAACGCACGCTTTGATTTAACAAATTATTAACTCAGCGTACCAGTTTAAAAAAGAAACATTGTTCAGGTTGAGATACACATCACTAATTTCACGTTAATCCTGATACATAAAAACAAAGAGAATTGTGTTGTCTGTAAATTATTTTTATTTATCAGTATATTATTGCCACAATTAATATTTAACTTTGTAGCTATTGACTATACATTGACCTACTTATTTTTTGCTTAAGATAGCATTTTTGAAATAGCATTTATTGCTTTCGTCTATTCCAATGCATTATTAAAAAAACAATGGTAATAAAAAATGATTATAAATAACATTACGGTCAGAAGGGCAACCTATAAAGATAGTGCTACTATCAGCGACATAGAGCGCCAAGCTGCGTCCCTTTTTCCAGAAGAACTCTTACCAAAAGTACTCGGCGATCAAACCCTACCCGCGTATGAAATTGAATCAAGTATTCAGGAACAACGGCTTTGGGTCGCTGAAAGTGATCAAAAACTGGTTGGATTTGCGCTAATCCGCCGTTTAAATCAATTGATGCTGCTAGCTGAGACTGATGTGTTGCCGAAATATCATGACCAGGGTATTGCCAGTACCCTGCTTAGCTTAATCATTGAGCAATTAGAACAAAACAAAGAAACCGCACTTTACCTCACAACTTTTCGTGATTTTCTACCAAGCCGCAAATTATATGACAAATTTGGTTTTGCCATACTGCATTCGAATGATATTCCTAATGAACTACAGAAAATTCTAGTAGAAGAGATGACTGCGGGTTTGGGTGCAAGAATTGCGATGAAATTAACGATCAATCCAAAGATAGATAGGAAATAACAGATAAATTACCGCCACATATTATTGCGGCGGCTCAAACTGGAAAGAAAGTTACAATGTCACAAAGTGTATATCGACAATCCCGATTGAAATAACTCTATCTGGTCAAAATAGTCTCAACAGGTGTGGGGGCGGGGTAATACCAATTCCATCCCCAACCTGAATAATATGGATAGCCATAATAATTCCAAGGCCCCGGGCCATAAGGCATCAATACTCGCTGAACAACTTTCCAGCGTTGATAACCCATTGCATTAATCACAACATAAGCATAATCCGCACAACCAATTTTTCCCTTTTTCAATCCCACTATCGGACCTACGACAGTGACGTAATTTCCTTTAAAATCGTCAGGATCAAGGAAATCATTAACATAAACATAGATACGGCCAAGGGAAGGCTCATCTAATTCTGGACTGGCATCCGATGCTAATGGCAATGACGATATTTCCAGACGAGTACGGTGATTTTCATTTACTACACCAAGTACCTTGCCGCCGAATCGCCCTTCCTGCCCGATAAACAGCTCAGGCGTACTCTTAACAGAAAGCAGATCTTGAACAGGCGTTGGTGACGTTCCTTTTATTGAATCAGGAACGGTGATACAGCCTGTAAGCATTACAGCACCTAATAAGATTAGCGCGTTAATACTCGTCCGGTAGTTTATTACTCTTAACATAACCACCTTCTCCTGAAAATTGTCCCAATCATGATGTTTAAAATAACTCTGTCTATTTGATACTTTCTTTTACTACAAGTTTCATCAATAGATACTTAACGGCCCGGTAATTTTTTCCAAGTAACTTCATTACGCAAGTATACCGGTTCAGCATGTTCTACGGCCGTCACTTCACCGTTTTGCCACATTTGTATCGCCAGAGGTAACATATCTTCAGCATGAGGTAATGTGATACTACTATCAGTTAACGTTAAATGACTTGCCATCAACTGAGGATAAGCCTGCCAGCCAGTACCAGCAACCACCCAATCGCCACTTAATGAAGCCATGAATGCCTGTACCTGTTCCGGTTTCAACACTGCTTCTGTTTCACTTCCTTGCCATTCACCTTGCTGATTACGGATATATTGCCCCCAATAAACTTCTCCCATCCGGGCATCAATGGCGGTTAATACCTGAGTTGCACCTAGCAGACGAAAAACACCTTGAGCCATTGCATTGAGCGTTGACACACCAATCACCGGCAGTTCAGCCCCCAAAGCCAAGCCCTGAGCAATACCAACACCAATACGCACACCAGTAAAACTCCCCGGCCCACGGCCAAAAGCTAGAGCATCAAGCTGCTGTAAACTAATCCCCGCTTCTGCCAGAACAGATTGAACCATAGGTAAAATACGTTGCGTGTGTTCACGTGGAGAGATTTCAAACTGCGCCAAAACGGCACCATCATTCCAAAGAGCAACAGAACAAGCTTCCGTTGCAGTATCAATAGCCAGAATTCGTACAGGCATGCCTTAAGCACCTCGGCAAGAAATATAATCCAAAATAAGGTGCTATTTTATCATAGCCTAGTCGATTTTACTCAGTTGGCAACCATACTCCATCACTTCCTAGCGTGATCTACTGTTACAAATATCGCGGGCAAAAACAGGCTGTGACAAATGCTCACGAAGAGAATGTATTTCCTCTGGAGATAATGATTCTATGGGAGTCAAACAAGCAGCATCAAACTCACGCATAGTTTGCTTACTGACATCCTCTATTTCGCTTAGTGCCTCCATCGTTTCGTGAATTGCAGCAAACGCATCACTACGATACTTTTTAACCATATTTAATCCCCCCGAAAAATGATCTTTTTCAATTAGCCTGGCTAATTGTTCATCCGATAACCCTAGAACGAGACCATATTTTCTACACTTAACCTTTTTTACCAGAAATGTTAGGAGATTGCCGAGCTTGAAGGAAAGCGACTGCTTTCGTTAAATCTCGGGTCCGTGGTGAAGGTGGCAAACTATTCAAAAACACTTCACCATATGGACGCATCACTAAACGATTATCACAAATGACAACGACGCCATAATCATCAATATCACGAATAAGCCGCCCGACACCTTGTTTCAGACTAATCACCGCATCCGGCAACTGAACTTCATTAAATGCATCACCACCTCTAAGTTGGCAATCTTCAATACGGGCTTTTAGCAGTGGATCATCCGGTGCCGTAAAGGGCAATTTATCGATAATGACACAGGAAAGCACCTCACCGCGCACATCGACACCTTCCCAAAAACTGCTGGTTGCCACCAATAAAGCGTTGCCGGCGGCAATAAATTGCGAAAGTAGCTGGCCTTTGCTGGTTTCACCTTGAACCAAAACCGGCAATGTCATGTTGGCACGGAACGATTCAGCCAGACTGCGCATCATCTGGTGTGAAGTACATAAAAAGAAACATCGACCTTTATTGGCTTCAATGAGTGGTTTGAGCATCTCTGCCAACCATTTTGCACTACCAAGCTGATTTGGTGATGGTAGATGACGGGGAACACAAAGTAGCGTCTGGCTTTGATAATCAAATGGACTTGGCAGTAATAACGTTTTCGCCTCTTTTAAACCTAGTCGTTCAGTGAAATGGGAAAGTTGCTCGTTAACAGAGAGTGTCGCTGAGGTGAATACCCAACAACCGGATTGCTCATTAATTATCTCATTAAATTTATCGGCAACAGACAGCGGTGTAAGTGCTAAAAGAAAATGACGACCATAACTTTCAAACCAATAGCTATAACCGGGGATAGTCACCTCTTTCAAGCGTTTAAGACGATTACGATAAATTGTTGCCCTTTCAAATGCCGCATCCAACATGACTGAACGCCCTAAAGATAATTTTATCACGTCATAACAAAGCTCAAGCGCATCATCAAGCAATACTAATGCTCGCTGGACTTGCGGATTTTGCAATAACTCCCGCAAATTACCCCGATAACCATTCTCTCCCAACGCTAGCCGGAAATCTTGTGTACTCTGACTTAGACGATCTGCGCTCTTTTGTAACTGAACTTGATCTCGGACTTCCGTGCGATACGCCATAGTGATGTCTCTTGAGAGATCCATCAGTTGGCGGCTACTTAATTGCTGACCAAAATATTGACTAGCGATATCAGGGACTTGATGTGCCTCATCAAATATCTTGACTTCTGCTTGCGGGATCAACTCACCAAATCCCGTTTCTTTCACCACCATATCCGCCATAAACAGATGATGGTTAACAACGATAACATCTGCCTCCATTGCCCGACGGCGGGCTTTGAGTACAAAGCATTCCTGATAACGTGGGCAATCACTGCCAAGGCAGTTATCGTTCGTACTGGTGACCAACGGCCAAACCTGGCTATCTTCCGCCACTTGGTGACAAGTACTGATATCACCCTCTTCAGTTTGTGACGACCAGCCTCTTAGCCGAACAATATCTGACAGAATTTCTGCTTCCAATTGCCCGTCCCCAAAAGAGTGCTGTTCCAACCGTTCCAAGCACAGATAATTCGCACGACCTTTCAACAACGCCAATTTACCGGTGAAATTAATTGCTTCAGCGACTGTCGGTAAATCACGATTATAGAGCTGATCCTGTAATGCTTTAGAACCTGTGGAAATGATAACTTTCTGTCCAGAACGCAACGCGGGTGCTAAATAGGCAAATGTCTTACCTGTTCCCGTGCCTGCTTCTACGACCAATCGTTGATGGTTTTTAATCGCACACTCAATAGCCACTGCCATTTCTCTTTGAGCATCACGGGGTTTAAAACCTGTTATTGCTTTAGCAAGGGCACCATTTTTCGCAAAATCGTCTGACACAAACCGTCTCTTTCAATAGAATGGATGGAGATTATGCCAATAGTATGTTCTGATCACCACCCAAAATCAGGCAGATAATCATTCACAGGAAGAGTATCCATGACAATTGAACGTATTGATCCACAGGATCGCTGGTCTGAAGCGGTAGTTTACAATAAAACCATTTACTACACCGCCGTACCAGAAAATCTGGATGGTGATATTACTGAGCAAACAGCGAATACGTTGGCCGCTATTGATATCATGTTACAGCGTCTCGGTTCTAATAAAAGCAAAATTATCGACGCCACTATTTTTCTGGCGGATGGAAAAGAGTTTGCTGGCATGAATGCCGCCTGGGATGCATGGGTTGTTGCAGGAAGCGCACCTGTACGCTGCACAGTTGAAGCTAAACTAATGAATCCCAAATACAAAGTCGAGATAAAAGTTATCGCAGGTATTTAATATTAATTTGGGGATATTCTCTATCGCCTGCATTTATATTTTAATTATATGGAGGTTATTAAGAATATCCCAATAGGTGTTATTAATGTAAATAAGATATAATTTTATCCGTTAATTTAGTTGCAATAACATTTTAAAATAAAATATTAATCGATATTTTCATGAACTACATTATCCATTGTTCCAAGTGGAATATTATAAACCCAACATTTCTAACCTTCCTCCTATGCCTTGAACTATAAGATGACCATTATAATGGTCATAAGGAGGGAGTATGTTAAAACATAGAGCCTATTCAAAATTCTCTAAAGAAGCAGTCATGTTACTCGGAGAACAAATCAAGTTAGGTAGAAAACGGCGCCATTGGTCAGAAAAGAATTTGGCAGAACGTGCTGGTATATCCAGAACCACACTGCAAAAAATTGAAAGCGGAGATATGGGTTGCTCTATAGGATTAGCATTTGAGCTAGCTAACCTTGTAGGTATCAACTTGTTTGATAGTGATAAGCTTCCTATCTCAGCACGTATAGAACAAACGAGAGATAAGCTAGTTTTGTTACCACAACGTATTCAGGAAGAAGAGAGAGAAATGTACGATGATTTCTAACAACAAAGAAGCTTATGTCTGGATATGGTTACCAGAACAAACTAAGCCAGTGATCTAACAATACCTGGCTGTATCCGCGACGCTTCTCCTGATGCGTGGGGTCGCAGAGTTATAATCAACAAAAAATTAGGACTAAAAGGAGCGGATACAGAAACTACTATACCCGTCATCTTTCAAGTTGCCTCTTTGTTGGCTGCACTCACTCACCCCGGTCACATAGTTACCTATGCTCCCGGGGATTCGCTCCCTTGCCGTCGCGATGCATCTTGAAATCCATAGGGTATATATTAAATGAAATAACTTACCTTCTTGAATCAGGATCTGACCGCATAGGTGCTTTAGATTTTCAACTATCTCCATCCAAATATACTCCACGATCTATAAAAAATGTCAGTTTAGAAGAATTAGTTCAATCCGCAGAACGAGTTGAAAATGGTCTATTATTAACGCCAGAATTAGACCAAGCACTTTTTCACGGTAGTTCAATCGGCGGGGCACGGCCTAAAGCACTAATTGAGGATAAAGGAAGAAAATATGTCGCTAAATTTTCTTCAAGTAGTGATCTTTACAGTGTAGTTAAAGCAGAGTTTATTGCCATGAAACTTGCTAAGCAAGTTGGTATTGATGTTGCACCAGTAAAATTAACAACATCCTCAAATAAAAATGTACTATTAATTGAAAGATTTGATCGAGAACATACCCAAAATGGTTGGTTACGGAAATCAATGGTCTCTGCTCTAACCCTATTTAATTTGGATGATATGATGGCTAGATATGCTAGTTATGAAAAATTTGCCGAGATTATACGATATCGTTTCACTAATCCTCAAAAAACATTAGAAGAATTATTTTCACGGTTAGTTTTTAATATATTGTGTGGTAACACAGATGATCACGCTCGAAATCATGCTGCATTTTGGGATGGAAAAAATTTAAGTTTAACCCCTGCTTATGATATATGTCCTCAAGGTAGATCGGGTAATGAAGCATCTCAAGCAATGCTAATAGTCGGAAATAAAAATCTAAGTCAATTACAAATTTGTTTGGAAACTGCGCATAACTTTAATATTTCAGAGAAAAAAGCAAAAGAAATCTTTAATAAACAAATATCAATAATCCAAGATAATTGGAACAGTATCTGTGAAGAAGCTGAATTAAGTGAAATAGATAAAAAGTTGCTCTGGCATAGACAATTTTTAAATCCATTTTCTATAGCTTTTTGAGAATTTTAGGAGCCTGTATATAAACTTATTATAAATCAATCTTACAGGCTAAAACACCTACTTTAGTAATGACCCATTTTAGGAATAATTTTAAATTAGACTATTTTTAATTCGTAGATAAAACTTCGATGATTAAGTGTAATAAAATAGTTTCCAATATTGCTTATCACAAATCGCGTTAATTTCATCTGACAGAGTTAACTCACCAAATGGATTTTCGACTATTTACCTTTTCAATGTTGAATTATACTTATACGTCGTCCATACTTTCTAATAAGCACATCAGTGTCTGGCCACTGTTTAGTGAATATAAACATGGCCTAATCTTCAATAACTTTTATCACTTGGTATGGAGCATGCTATGGATGTTTGTTCAGGTTGTCATGATTCCCTTCATGATTCCGTTGTTGCGGAAGTAGAAGGCAAGATCTATAAAAGTTGCCCATGTTGTTCCGCCTCAATGGGTCAACACGTTTTTTATCGCTATGAAGACTTCGGTATGAGGGATATGGGTGATGGCCGCTATATTGTTCATTCTTGGTGTCCTGGTTGTCGTTTGAAAGATGGTAATAAACCAGACATATGTTTTACCTGCTAGAAAGTCGTTTTACTCATATCTGCTGGTGACTATGCAAAATAGTTGCATGCCAGCAGATAATGATTGGATTACGCTACGGCTTAAGCCATCTTGATTATCACCATGCCCAACAGCAACAAGGCAATTCCACCCCAACCTTTACAATTCAAACGCTGATTAAACATAATCCAACCAGCAGCAACCGTCGCGATAATACCGAAAGCGCCCCATAAGGCATAAGCAACAGAAAGCTCAATTCCCTTCACTGCCTGAGCAAGCGCACTGAACGCCCCAAGGACGGTAATAAGCGAGAGAATACCCATCCAAGGACGTCTAAAACCATTAGAAAGTTTCAGTAAAATATTCGCTAAAATATCCAAAGCGACAGCAAGGAATAAGAACGCCGCATGCCACCATTCAAATTGTTGCAACATGTTATGCCTCCTTTATTTTACTGTTTTTGGTTGTTGCGACACTGACAGCCTTATTTGCCATCTGTTTTACTACCTCTGCCGATTTTTTCACTGCCGCTTTTCTAGTGCCGGATTTAATCAACATAATTCCTGTTATCAGCAGAGCCAAACCACCTACTTTCATCAATGACAGTGATTCATCAAACCACATGACACTAAAAACAGTAATAAATAGAATGCCAACCCCTTCCCACAACGCATACGCAACGCCCAGTGCAACTTTTTTCACCGCCATTGCCAGCAAAATATAGGATGCGGCGATCATAATGTACATAACAGCCATGCCAACTACACCACCAGAAACGCTGGCATGTTTCATTGATAAGGTACCGATAACTTCGGTAACAATTGCCATTGCAAGGAATAACCAATAAATCATTTTCTTTCTCCTGACTACGCAAATACGCACATCAAGACGCAAGCTAATAAATGATCTAACCCACCTATGCATAAGATGAGAAATAATAACCTGACGTTTTGACGAAACAGAAATACCGGTTGAAAACCGGTCAACAGGAGTCAGACGCTATAATGAACTGCACCAGTAATGCTCACTGGATAAAATGGCAGAAAGGAAAAGCATGTGAGTGGAACTTTGAAACTTGACGCTTTTGGCGCTGTTCATGATATCTCATTCTTTCATCGCACCGATATTCTGCACGATATACTAAGAATCCTCATAAATAATGTTAATATTCCTATTACTTCTACCATACGAAATAATAGAAAGCAACCTCTCAATTTTACTTATTTTTTTATCTGATAAACAGAGTTGAATCAAAAAACAACATTGATATCAACACAAGCAGATACCTTGTTGATAATAACCCAAGCCGCTTACAACGCGGCTTGAGCTTCAACGGATAAGGTTTGCCAATTACTCAAACTCATTCCACGAACGACCATCGCGAGTGATCATAGCAACAGAAGCAACCGGCCCCCACGTCCCCGCCTGATAAGGCTTAGGCGCATCATTATCCGCCGCCCATGCATTCATAATAGAATCAACCCATTTCCAAGCTTCTTCCACCTCATCACGACGAACGAATAGCGCCTGAATACCCCGCATAGCTTCCAGCAACAATCTCTCATAAGCATCTGCCAATGGAATATGGTTAAACGTTTCAGAGAAACTGAGATCCAACTTAGTCGTTTGCAAACGATGCTTGTGTTCCAGCCCCGGGGCTTTGTTCAGCACTTCAATATCAATACCTTCATCCGGTTGCAGACGAATCGTCAGCTTGTTTTGTGGCAGTTGTTGATAAGATTCAGAAAACAAATTCAGCGCCGGCTTTTTGAAATAAACTACCACCTCGGAACATTTCGTTGGCAGACGTTTACCCGTTCTCAGATAGAAAGGAACCCCGGCCCAACGCCAGTCGTCAATATCGACGCGGATAGAGACAAAAGTTTCCGTCCGGCTGGACTGGTTCGCCCCCTCTTCTTCCAGATACCCCGGTACCTTATGCCCCTGAACAAAACCAGCGGTGTATTGACCACGCACTGTTTTCTCCCGCACATTCGTGTGATCAATACGGCGCAGAGAACGCAATACTTTTACTTTTTCATCTCGGATACGGTCTGTTGTCAGATCTGCCGGAGGAGACATCGCAATCATGGTCAATATTTGCAACAGATGATTCTGAATCATATCGCGCATTTGCCCAGCTTGGTCAAAATAACCCCAACGGCCTTCAATACCGACTTCTTCAGCTACCGTAATTTGCACATGATCAATTGTCCGGTGATCCCAATTATTCACAAACAGAGAATTGGCAAACCGTAGCGCTAATAGATTCAATACAGTTTCTTTACCCAGATAATGATCGATACGATAAACCTGACGCTCATTGAAATATTTTGCCACTTCATCATTAATAGCTTTAGATGATTCAAGATCGGTGCCTAAAGGTTTTTCCATCACAACCCGGTTTGGCTCTTTATTTAACCCGGCAAGGCCCAACCCATGACAAACCGAACCAAAAGTGCTCGGTGGCATTGCAAAATAATGGATTGCAGGCTGGTGTTCCTGATTAAGAATTGCCTTCAGTTTAGCAAAGTCTTCCTTTTGATTAACATCCAGATTGCAGAACGCCAAACGTTCACTCAATGTCTTCCATAACTCTGGATCTAATTTTTCCGGCAAGAACGTATTTAAAGCTTCTTCAACAACCTTGGTATACGCCTTTTTATCCCAATCAGCCCGGCCAACACCGATAATCCGGGTTTCTGGGTGGATATAACCCGCTTTCTCAAGCTGATAAAGGGAAGGCAATAATTTCCGGCGTGCCAAATCCCCTTTAGCGCCAAAAATGACTAAATCACAAGCCTGAGCTGTAGAAGTAACCGCCATATGTCTCTCCTCGTTGCGGGATATTGTAATTTTGTTACAGCATTAACCAATAATGTACTCTTTTGACCATAGCGCGTAAACAGCGATAACGAATGACCATTACTTCGCGTTAACAATATGTTTCACCACTGATAAAAATGTGATAATTTTATGTAATTTTACAACGCTTATGAAAGATAATTACCAATATGAAAGTTAGACACTAGTCATACTTTTATGAAAAACATTAAATTATTGTGACTTCCTACTGCCAGCTTCAATTTGCTAATAGTATATTTTCATAAAATTTATTATAGATTTCTCCTCTGAATGAAATCGTCAAAAATCACAGGTAACTGCGTTTTATGAATACACTGGAACGAGTCCAAAACAGTATCGAATTCTTGAGTAAGTCAGAAAAAAAAGTGGCGCAGATAATCCTGGCTTCACCGCAAACTGCGATCCATGCCAGTATCGCAACGCTGGCGAAAATGGCGGAAGTCAGTGAGCCCACGGTTAATCGTTTTTGTCGCCGTCTGGATACTAAAGGTTTTCCCGATTTCAAACTCCATCTAGCCCAAAGTCTTGCCAATGGTACGCCTTACGTAAATCGCAATGTTGAAGAGAGCGATACAGTTAGTGCCTACACCAATAAGATATTTGAATCGGTAATGGCAACTCTGGATACCGTGAAAAACAATCTGGATATTACGTCTATTAACCGAGCTGTTGACTTACTAACACAAGCCCGGAAAATCTCATTTTTTGGTTTAGGGGCTTCTGCTGCCGTCGCCCATGACGCAATGAATAAATTTTTCCGGTTCAACATTCCCGTTATCTATTTTAATGACATTGTGATGCAACGGATGAGCTGTATTAACAGTGCCGAAGGTGATGTCGTCGTACTCATCTCCCATACTGGCAGAACTAAAAGTTTGGTTGAAGCAGCACAACTTGCGCGAGAAAATGATGCGACAGTTATCGCAATTACCTCCCAAGATTCTCCCCTCGCCCACGAAGCAACGCTCGCCATTCTTCTGGACGTCCCGGAAGATACAGACATTTATATGCCAATGGTCTCAAGAATCGCTCAATTAACTGTTATTGATGTTTTAGCTACGGGTTTTACCCTGCGCCGTGGTTCAAAATTCAGAGATAACTTGAAAAGAGTCAAAGAAGCGCTGCGGAATTCACGCCTTAATAAAATTGACTTTCCCTCAACCTGAAAGTAATCCTCTTGTTGTTAGGCTGACTCGCAGCAATCGCGTAGTCAGCAATCGTTTATGGATCATTGAGTGCCAGTAAATAATCTACATTGGTCAATATATGAGAAGAATCATATAATTATGGCAAGAAAATCCTATATCACTTAGTTAACTCAATAAAATAATGATAGTTTAAAAAATCAAAAATCAAACCAGAGGGTTATTATAAATAATTCCGAAAAAATCGAAACCGGAAGAAATAGAAAACAGTAATAGCAAAATAACTTTCAGATGTTGAATATAAATTACTTAAATATTTATCCAATCACACAGTTTCGCATTTTTATTCCTATCCATTATACAAAAACAATTAACCCTTTAACTTATAAGAATACTTTATCATGCTTTTTCCGAGCTAAACTACTATTAACATATATTGCGGAAAATGAATTTTACAATAATTCAATATGCTGCTTATAAAATCACATTATTCAATTTTAGGAAAATATATGATTCCCCAGAATGATTTTAAAGCTTTTTCTATCAGTAATAATGCTAATGTAATCAGTCAAGAAGCCTATGAAGAAAACCGAAGTTTGAAAACTGGGTTTCCTCCAAGTGATATTACTATTCATTTGCTAAACAAAGTATTACGCCAATCGTCAACCATATCCTCTGTCGTCGCTAATTTTATCGCGACACAATCTGGCAATGATATTCTGGATGACGGTGATATCGCTAAACTCATTACCCAATTAAATAGCGCGTTAGAACAAAAAATTACAACAACAGTACCAAGTGCCTCACTAACACAACAAGGCGTTATTCAACTCACAGACAATACAGGTAACAGTAATACCCTTGCGGCAACGCAGAAGCTTGTTTCTGATGTTAATCAGAATGCGAATAACCGGCTGGCAAAAGACCAAAACGGTGCCGACATTCCTGATAAAGATGCTTTTGTGAGAAACCTCAGTTTGTTTGAAAAATTGATCCCGGTAGGGGTACCACTTCCCTGGCCGACTACCACCCCACCAGAAGGATGGGCACAATGTAACGGCGCTCCTTTTGATAAAACAAAATATCCGAAATTAGCGCAAGCCTACCCTAATGGGATATTACCCGATTTACGTGGTGAATTTATTCGTGGTTGGGATAGTTGGCGTGGTATTGATAACGGACGTAATATATTGAGTTTTCAATATGATGCATTCAAAAGACATAATCATAATATTAATACCACTAACAGCGATAAAACCTCTCTTGAATATACAGACCCCATGCGTGGCAGTATGACTGGTGGTTCAAACGAACGAGGTAGCTTAGGGGAAAATAAATCCATTGGGATGAATGGTGATAATGAAACACGTCCAAGAAATGTAGCATTTAATTACATTATAAGGACCGCCTAATGAGTAAATCCGTACTGGACAAAAATAATATAGCTATCAGCATTTTTTCAGATATTGAATATAAACGGCTTAGATATTTATTTGATCACACAATTTCGGATTTTTATTTCTATCCATTATACAAAAACAATTAACTTCCTAAGTCACAAGGACAATTTATCATAATTTTTCCAAGCTAAACTATCATTAAAATATATTTATGGAAATTACTTCTACAATAATCTAATACCTTGATTATAAAATAATTTAATTTTAGGTGGAAACATGAACCCAAAAAATGATTTCAAAGCTTTTTCCATTAGTAATAATGCTAATGTAGTCAGCCAAGAAGCCTATGAAGAAAGCCCAAATTTGAAGACTGGATTCCCTCCAGGTGATATTACTATTCATTTGCTAAACAAAGTATTACGTCAGTCGTCAACCATATCCTCTGTCGTCGCTAATTTTATCATGACGCAATCTGGCAATGATATTTTGGATGATGGTAATACCGCCAACCTCATAACACTATTAAATAGAGCATTAGAACAAAAAATTGCAGCAGCAGTGCCAAGCGCCTCATTAACACAACAAGGCATTATTCAACTCACCGACAAAATAGGTAACAGTAATACCCTCGCAGCAACTCAGAAGCTTGTTGCTGATGTAAACGATAACGCTAATAACCGGCTAGCAAAAAACCAAAACGGTGCCGATATTCCTGATAAAAATGCATTTGTGAAAAATCTTGGCTTAATCGAAACCATTATCAACACTCAATATCCTGTAGGCATTGTGGTTTGGTTCGCTCAAAACAAAAACCCCAATGTACTATTTCCGGACACTACCTGGGAATATATTGGTGAAAATAAAACAGTTCGGTTAGCTAGCGCCGATGGTTCCGATCTTTTATCAACCGGCGGCAACGATTCGATAAGTCTGACAGCAGCACAAATGCCAGCACATAATCATACATTTTCTGGGACAACGAGCACATTTGATTATGGCACCAAAACCACTAATACCACTGGAGCTCACCATCATGATAGCGCTTGGGGTGAAGCTTGGGGGGGACGTTACGGCTATTACGACAATTCTAGAAACAATATAGGGTCAGCAAACGTGCCAGATAATGACAACTACAAATTCAACACCAGCACTGATGGCAACCACTCTCATACGGTATCAATAGGATCACACAACCATACAATTTCAGGTAATACCGGAGATACGGGTGCCAATGCAGCGATTACAATTACCAATTCATATATTAAGTTGATGGGATGGCATCGAAAAGCATAAGAACCCTGCATCCCCCAGATCGCTGACAAACCTCACGCAAATAACTGTCTCTTAATCATAAATCTGACTTAAGAGACAGTGTCAACTCGACATACTAAAGTAAAATTTATCATTTTCGTACTTTACAGCCCCCCATCCTGAACGTTTCGTCCCTTGTGACTACTCCCCGCCGTCAACGGCGAAACTACAACTTTTCATTATCAAAATCTCCAAGGCTATTAGATTATTGATAAATCGGGAACAAATCATGATAGGATAGAAATGCGGCAATAAATATCCGTTAAAAAAGGGTTAGCTGATTCGCTAGGGCATAGCGATTGTGTAAAACGTTCCCCCTGTCGTTCCTCTATAGTTGACAACGGTCAATAGGCACTACAGCGAAAAGTATCATGATAAGTTGATACGACGGGTCACAAAAAGCCCCACGGTAGTCGCTTGCGACTTTGCAACGGGGCAAGTTACAAGAGTAATCTATAAGCAGCCTTGATAGTTGGATTGCCGAAGAGTTTTTTTACTCGTTTTATAGGATAATTAATAGATTATTGATTATTTTTATATAACCAATACCAATACTCACAGGTCAACGGAGTAACACATGTCCAGACGGCTCAGAAGAACTAAGATTGTTACTACACTTGGTCCGGCTACCGACCGCGATAATAATCTTGAAAAGATTATTGCTGCGGGTGCAAACGTAGTCCGCCTTAACTTTTCCCACGGTACCGCCGAAGATCATCTCCAGCGAGCCAACAAAGTCCGCGAGATTGCAGCCCGACTCGGGTGCCATGTCGCTATTCTTGGCGATCTTCAAGGACCTAAAATTCGCGTATCAACGTTTAAAGAGGGCAAGATTTTCCTGAATGTCGGAGATAAATTTCTGCTTGATGCCAATCTTGGTAAAGGCGAAGGCGATAAGGAGAAAGTCGGTATCGATTACAAAGGATTACCCACGGATGTTGTACCGGGTGACATTTTGTTACTAGATGATGGCCGTGTTCAACTGAAAGTATTAACAGTTCAGGGCATGAAAGTATTCACTGAAGTGACAGTGGGTGGCCCGCTATCCAACAATAAGGGCATCAACAAACTGGGCGGTGGATTATCCGCTGAAGCCCTGACCGAAAAAGATAGAGAAGACATTATTACGGCGGCCAGAATTGGCGTTGATTACCTTGCTGTCTCTTTCCCCCGCACCGGTGAAGATCTTAATTACGCTCGCCGTCTGGCGCGAGACGCAGGCTGTGAAACACAGATCGTAGCAAAAGTTGAACGCGCAGAAGCCGTTAGCAGTGATAAAACCATTGATGAAATCATTCTGGCTTCTGATGTCGTCATGGTCGCTCGTGGTGACCTTGGCGTAGAAATCGGCGATCCAGAGTTGGTTGGCGTTCAGAAAAAATTAATTCGCCGTGCCCGCCAACTGAATCGTGTAGTTATTACCGCGACTCAGATGATGGAGTCTATGATCACCAACCCAATGCCTACCCGCGCAGAAGTGATGGATGTGGCAAATGCCGTGCTTGATGGCACTGACGCCGTGATGCTCTCCGCTGAAACCGCCGCGGGCCAATACCCTGCCGAAACGGTTGCCGCAATGGCGCGAGTCTGTCTCGGAGCAGAAAAAATGCCCGGGCTAAACGTATCAAAACATCGGCTAGACACAACTTTTGACAGTATCGAAGAAGCCATTGCAATGTCTACCATGTACGCGGCAAACCACCTAAACGGGGTTAAAGCCATTATTGCAATGACCGAATCAGGCCGCACCACTCGTATCATGTCTCGCATTAGTTCTGGTCTCCCCATATTCTCTATGTCTCGTCATGAAAAAACCTTAAACCAAACGGCACTTTACCGTGGCGTTACACCGGTTTATTGCAGCAGTCATACTGACGGCATTACAGCGGCCAATGAAGCGGTTAATCGTCTACGTGACAAAGGTTATCTGGTTTCCGGCGACCTTGTTCTGGTGACTCAAGGTGATCAGATGGGGACAATTGGCAGTACTAATACCTGCCGTATTCTTGAAGTGGAATAAAACTTTATTACATTTAGCGCCAAGTTTTCGACAATCAGGTAAACCTAGAATACTGGCGCGTTTCGCTTATCCAACAACGACCCGACGGTAAAAATAGATTCTTACCGTCTCTATTTCACTCAACTAATACTGTATTTGAAAATATAGAACCACCATTCAACTAATATATCAAAGTACAAATAATATGTTTTTTCACAAAACCCCCTAACATGCCCAACATTAGGGGGACAATAAAAACTTTCAAACTGTGATTATGGTTTTCACATATATCTTGCGATTAGAATCACAGATCTTCTCTGTTATACGGCTCAATATCACCCTCTTTCCGCGTCTTAAGCAATTTAAGTATCCAGGTGTACTGCTCAGGATTTGGTCGCACTAATTGTTCTAATTCTTCATTCATCCGACGAGCAATAAAAGCATCATCTTTGCCATCAATATCATCCATTGGTGGACGAATATAAATATCAAGCTGATGGGTACGGTAATTATAAACCGGAAACAGGGGCACAATAGCGGCACGACAAACCTTCATCAATCGCCCAATGGCTGGTAATGTCGCTTTATAAGTTGCGAAAAAATCAACAAACTCACTGTGTTCTTCACCATGATCCTGATCAGGCAGATAATATCCCCAGAAACCCTGGCGAACAGTGGCGATAAAAGGTTTAATTCCAGCATCACGGGAATGTAAACGACCACCAAATTGACTGCGAGCTTTATTCCACAAATAATCTGATACTGGGTTTTTTTGATGATGAAACATAGCCGCTGCTTTTTGTCCACCCGCCGTCAGCAATATCGCAGGAATATCCACAGCCCAGCCATGAGGAACCATGAAAATAACATTCTTCCCTTGCTCTTTCAGTTGAAGAATAATCTCTTCGCCATGCCAATGAGTCCGGTTTAACGTTGATTTTGTACCACGTAAACAAAGTTCAGCCAACATAACAAAAGGTTGAGGTGCGGTAGAAAACATCTTATCAATCAATGCCTCACGCTGTTGCTCTGTTAGTTCCGGCATACAGTAACACAGATTTATTCTTGCTCTACGACGAGCCCCTTTCGCAAACTTACCCGCCAGCCAGCCTATTTTAGCCAGCAGAGGATCACGCACTTTAACCGGCAGGTAAGCCAGCCCGGCCAACACACCAATGCCCAGCCATAATCCCCAGTAACGAGGATGCAAGTAAGATTTATGAAATGTCGGCACATAACCAACTTTACTGTCTGTATCTGTTTCTTTATACATGAGCTATCTCTTTTAAAACAAAAAGATCATTGTTCATTTCACATGTACAGGGGGTTATATCAACGATATCAACACACCTTTTTCTGAACATAAATAAAACGACAGCGGATGATAGCAATCATCCGCTTTAAAGTCTGTTACTAATGAACAATTAAACTCAATCTAACAGAAGCTGAGGCGTTACCTCTTTTATCGTTGCCAGGAATTCTGTGCGTTCTTTACCACTCAAACCTCCAGAACGCGGTAATTTCGCCGTTAATGGGTTTACCGCCTGCTGATTGATCCAGAATTCATAATGCAAATGTGGGCCCGTAGAACGACCAGTGCTACCGGACAACGCAATACGATCACCCCGTTTTACCTTCTGCCCTGATTTCACCAGCAGCTTTCTCAAGTGCATATAACGCGTGGTATATTGGCGTCCATGGCGAATGGCAATAAAGTTACCTGCTGCTCCATTATATTTGGAGACAATCACCTCACCGTCACCCACCGCCAAAACAGGCGTTCCCACCGGCATGGCAAAATCCACACCTTTATGCGGCGCAACCCGACCAGTAACTGGATTCACACGCCGAGGATTAAATTGGGAAGATACCCGAAATTGCTTGGTGGTTGGAAAACGCAAAAAACCGCGCTCCAGACCGGAACCTTGACGATCATAAAAACGCCCATCTTCCGCCCGGATAGCATAATAATCTTTACCACCACTATTTAGGCGAACACCAAGTAATTGGCTCTGTTCACTGTGACCATCCAACATTTCACGGGACAGCAATACAGAGAAACGATCACCTTCATGTAATTTACGCAAATCAATTTGCCATTGCAGTGCCTTAGTGACTTCACGTGCTTCACTGCTGGTTAAGCCGGCATTTAAAGCACTGCTGGTAAAGTTACTATCAACAACACCAACGACGACGCTGTTTTTCCACTCCCCTTTCTGAAACTCTTTTGTTTCTTTAAACAGATCGCCTTCACGGGTATAAATGCGCATTTCACGGCGGGAAACACCCCAAGTCAGCGTTTGCAAGTCACCCGCTTCATTGACTGTCCATGACAATGGCTGACCAATGTTCAATCCCCGTAACGCTTTATGCTGACTCGCGAGTAACGCTACATCAGAAGAGTCGATACCAAATTGGGTCAGAATATTACTGAGGGTGTCACCGTCGGAGACAATATATTCATGCGGAGTTTGAGCCGTGACCTCTGAGTTCGTCTCTTCATCAGGAATACCCTCGTCCGGTAGCTGTTCACTGCTATCTGCAATAATTTCATCACTATCGACGGGAAGGTTGATGGCGATGCTGCCGACTGTTGTTTCTTCTTGTTCATGATGATAAGCAATAGGTTGCCACATAGTGACAACCAATGTTGCTACAGTCAGCGAACCCAACATAATTTTATGCGGTCGCGGTAACTCCTTATACACCAGAACGATAGTTTTAACTATCTGTTGCACTCATTGAATTCCTTATTACTTTAATTCAGGCAACCCGCGTACTGTTCCGACAACTGAGTTATAAATTTCATATAGCTGTCCTTATCCAATACGATGCGGCCTCCTAACGGATCTAAAGTGCCCATACGCACTCCCGTATCCTTCGCCACAGCATTAATAACGGTCGGCCTGAATTGTGGCTCAGCAAAAATACAGGTTGCTTTCTGCTCAACCAATTGTGTTCGTATATGATGTAATTTTTGTGCGCCAGGTTGTATTTCAGGATTAATCGTAAAATGTCCTAATGGCGTCAGGCCATAATGCTGCTCGAAATAGCCATAAGCATCGTGAAAAACAAAATACCCCTTACCACGCACCAGCTTAAGAATATTAGCAATATTTTTGTCAGTTTGCGCAAGCTGAGTATTGAATTTACGTAGGTTTACGTCCAGCGCTGCTTTTTTATGCGGATAACGCGCTTGTAATTGGTCATAAATCCCCTGTGCGACCTGTTTTGCTATTTCTGGTGATAACCAGATGTGCATATTATATTCACCATGAGAATGATGTTCATGACCATCTTCATGTTTATGTTGATCCGATTTGGGTAAATCTTCATTATTTTTCAGCAATAATGGCCTAATCGTTGGCAATTGCGCTAAAACTAACTGTTTATTTTGTGGAACTTTGGCTAACGGTTTAGACAAAAAGATTTCCATCTCAGGTCCAACCCACACAACTAAATCTGCCTGATTAACTTTCTTAAGATCAGACGGTTTCAATGCATAATCATGCGGTGATGCCCCATCAGGTAACAGTACCTGCGTATCAGTTACACCCTCAGTTATTGCCGCAGCAATAAAACCCAACGGACGGATTGATGTCACAACATCGGCATTAACCGATTGTATCGTTCCTGACATGAAAACAGCAGTAATCGCAGTCTTGCAGAGAAACTTGTGCGCTAGTTTATATGATTTGTGTAACATAATGTAAATATCTCGTGGACAGAAACCAGAATTGTTATATTATAACATCTCAATATTCACGCAAGATATATTTAACATGTCGACACTCATCACTTTAAAAAATATTGCTGTTAATTTCGGCGATCGTCGGGTATTAAACAATATCTCTCTACATTTGCAACGAGGAAATATTCTGACGTTGCTAGGTCCTAATGGTGCCGGTAAATCAACTTTAGTCCGCGTTGTTTTAGGGCTTATTGAGCCATCATCCGGCACTATTGAACATACCGATGGATTGAAAATCGGCTATGTTCCACAGAAGTTGCATCTTGACCCCACCCTGCCATTGACAGTTAAACGCTTCATGATGCTAAAACCCGAGGTAAAATCTGGCGATATATTGCCGGCACTTGAACGAGTAAATGCTGCTCATCTATTGCAACAGCCCATGCAAAAATTATCCGGTGGGGAAAGCCAACGGGTTTTATTAGCCAGAGCACTATTAAATCAACCTCAATTACTCGTCCTTGATGAACCAACACAAGGGGTCGATGTTAATGGTCAATTAGCACTTTATGATTTAATCAATCAAATCAGGACCGAATTACATTGCGCTGTACTGATGGTTTCCCATGATTTGCATCTGGTCATGGCGAAAACAGACGAAGTTTTATGCCTTAATCAACATATTTGTTGTTCCGGCACACCTGAAGTTGTTTCAACTCACCCTGAATTTATCGCGATGTTTGGTCATCATGGTGCTGAACAATTGGCAATATACCGCCACCAACACGACCATCACCATGATCTGAAAGGGAAAATTAGCTTGGAAAATAACAGGGAATGCCACTCATGATCGAATTATTATTCCCCGGTTGGTTGGCCGGCGTATTATTGGCTATTGCTGCCGGGCCATTAGGCTCATTTGTTGTCTGGCGCAGAATGTCCTATTTTGGCGATACTCTGGCTCATGCTTCATTACTGGGCGTTGCTTTCGGATTATTGCTAAATATTAGCCCTTTTTACACAATTATCGCCGTCACTTTGATACTGGCAATTATTTTAGTTTGGCTGGAGAAA
This sequence comes from Photorhabdus sp. RM71S, assembly GCF_042879355.1. Taxonomy (NCBI): domain Bacteria; kingdom Pseudomonadati; phylum Pseudomonadota; class Gammaproteobacteria; order Enterobacterales; family Morganellaceae; genus Photorhabdus; species Photorhabdus sp. RM71S. Next base: position 42,013 of record NZ_JBHFKV010000011.1, read on the forward strand.
CGTCCTCAACTGGCAATCGATACTTTGTTGGGGATTATGGCTCACAGCGCATTATCATTAGGGCTAGTGGTTGTCAGTTTAATGTCTAATGTGCGAGTTGATTTGATGGCTTATCTGTTTGGTGATTTGTTATCAGTCACCTATGAAGATATTTGGTTGATTGCCATCGGTGTCACCATGGTCACCACGCTCCTGTTCTGGCAATGGAACGCCTTGCTCTCTATCACCGTCAGTCAAGAAATGGCTTTTGTGGATGGAATTAAAATACAGCGGTTAAGAGTGCTGTTAATGCTGGTAACCGCGTTGACAATCGGCTTGGCAATGAAGTTTGTCGGCGCACTGATTATCACCTCCCTGCTCATTATCCCGGCCGCCACTGCTCGCCGTTTTGCCCGTACACCGGAGCAAATGGCCGGTATTGCTATTGCGGTTGGTACGCTTGCCGTCACCGGTGGATTAGCTTTCTCCGCCGTTTACGACACACCAGCTGGGCCTTCTGTCGTGCTATGTGCTGCGGTGATGTTTATTATCAGCCTGATCAGTAAAGCAAAAAATTGATCCACTGAGTGGGGATAACCCAGTTATCAGGAGAACGGGATAGGTTTCCCTTGCAGGGAGTACCCATCCCGATTTTTCAGGTAATTAAACAAGTCATTCCTGATCTCTGACCATACCAAAATGACGATAAGCATGTTCGGTGGCAATTCGTCCACGGGAAGTGCGTTGAATAAAACCCTGTTGAATCAAAAAGGGTTCCAGCACATCTTCAATCGTTTCCCGCTCTTCACCAATAGCAGCGGCAAGATTATCTACCCCAACCGGCCCGCCCATAAATTTATCAATGATGGCAATCAGTAACTTACGATCCAGATAATCAAAACCGGCAGCATCTACGCTCAACATATCCAGCGCTCTGGTGGCAATATTGCCATCAATCGCACCATTCCCTTTTACTTGAGCAAAATCACGTACCCGGCGCAGTAAACGATTTGTAATCCGCGGCGTTCCACGAGAACGCATGGCAACTTGCCGGGCGCCCTCGTCAGTGATCGACACCCCCATAAAACGAGCGCTGCGAGAAACGATACTTTGCAAATCGTCCACGTTATAAAACTCAAGGCGCTGCACGATACCGAACCGATCACGCAGTGGAGAAGTTAAAGAGCCTGCGCGAGTAGTAGCACCAATCAAGGTAAAAGGTGGCAAATCAATTTTAATCGAACGGGCTGCCGGCCCCTCGCCAATCATAATATCCAGCTGGTAATCTTCCATTGCTGGATAAAGAATTTCTTCCACTACCGGCGATAAGCGGTGAATTTCATCGATAAACAACACATCGTGCGGTTCAAGATTGGTCAGCATTGCCGCCAAATCACCCGCTTTTTCCAACACCGGGCCTGAAGTTGTGCGAAGATTAACACCCATCTCATTGGCAACAATATTCGCCAGCGTTGTTTTCCCCAATCCCGGCGGACCAAAAATCAGTAGATGGTCAAGAGCATCACCACGCTGTCTGGCAGCCTGAATAAAAATCTCCATCTGCTCACAGACCTGCGGTTGTCCGACATATTCAGATAACAATTTAGGTCTGATGGCACGGTCAACGGCTTCATCATCTGGCAAAACTTCCGCAGAAACCAGACGGTCAGCTTCAATCATGGCTTACCCCTGTAACTTAGAGAACAGCGCGAAGCGCTTCGCGGATAAGTGTTTCACAATCCGCGCCCGGTTTAGCAACTTTACTTACCATGCGGCTAGCCTCTTGCGGTTTGTAACCCAGAGAGACTAATGCCGCAGCAGCTTCCGCTTCGCTATCAACGTCAGAAGTTGTCTGTTTGGCCGTTGCCGGCAAATTAATATCACTGCTCTGATTGAAGAGATCGCCATTCAGCCCTTTAAAGCGATCTTTCATTTCAACCACCAGCCGTTCAGCGGTTTTCTTACCCACACCCGGTAGTTTAACCAGAGAAGCGATCGCCTCTTGTTCAATAGCAGAAACAAATTGCTGCGCAGACATGCCCGAAAGAATAGCCAACGCCAATTTAGGCCCTACGCCATTCACTTTAATTAATTCTCGGAATAGTGCCCGCTCCTGCTTATCATTAAAACCATAAAGTAATTGCGCATCTTCACGCACAACAAAGTGAGTAAACAGAACAGTCTCCTGTCCGGCATCAGGCAATTCATAAAAACAGGTCATTGGCATATGGACTTCATAACCAACGCCATTCGTTTCCAGTAAAACCAAGGGTGGTTGTTTTTCCAGCACAATTCCTCTGAGACGCCCTATCACTCGTTTACCCCCTAAAAAATAAAACTGATTGTTCTACTTATGGTTATAACATAAAAAAAGCTGGATGCATATCCAGCCGTTATCTTAAACGTCCACGTGCCAAGATTAATCTGGGATCACCAACCCGCAAAAGATTCTGATTAAAGTGACAATGGGTTATCGCAACGGCCAATGCATCTGCCGCATCGGATTGCGGATTAGCAGACAATTTCAGCACCGAGCGTACCATGTGTTGAACTTGGCTTTTTTCAGCCGCCCCGGTTCCGACAACCGTTTGTTTCACCTGCCGAGCAGCATATTCAAAAACCGGTACCGATTGATTAACGGCAGCAAGAATCGCAACTCCCCGCGCTTGCCCTAATTTCAGCGCTGAATCGGCGTTTTTTGCCATAAAGACCTGCTCGATGGCAAAAGCATCTGGTTGAAACTGCGTAATAATTTCAAAGATACCCGCATAAATACGCTGTAATCGGTTAGGCAGATCATCAACTTTTGTTCGGATACAACCACTACCAAGATAGCTCAAATGACGTCCCTGCTGACGGATCACACCATAGCCAGTGACGCGGGAACCCGGGTCGATACCTAAGATAATCGCCATATTTTATTTATTCGCCTTTGATTATCACCTTTAATATAAGGAGATAAAAACGTTAGAGAAAGTGTCCTGTACCACAGCACACTTTCTCTACGCTATACAACCCGATTGAAATTACAGCAAAGCAGCAACTTCATCAGAGATTTCGCCGTTATGGTAAACCTCTTGTACGTCGTCTGAATCTTCCAACATATCAATCAAGCGCAATAATTTAGGTGCGGTTTCCGCATCCAATTCCGCTTTAGTAGAAGGGATCATCGAAACTTCCGCTGATTCAGCCACAAAACCGGCGGCATCTAACGCATCTTTCACGTCACCAAACGTTTCTGGTGTAGTGTAAACATCAATCGCGCCATCATCATAGGTTTCTACATCATCAGCGCCGGCTTCCAACGCCGCTTCCATAACCGCATCTTCATCCAATCCTGGCGCGTAAGAAATCACCCCTTTCTTGGTGAACAGATAAGCCACCGAGCCATCAGTGCCCAAATTACCACCGGTTTTAGTGAAAGCATGACGAACGTCGGAAACAGTACGATTACGGTTGTCACTCAGACACTCAACCATCACCGCCGTTCCCCCCGGACCATAACCTTCATAAATGATGGTTTCCATGTTATCCGCGTCATCGTTGCCGACACCACGAGCGATAGCACGGTTCAGAGTATCGCGGGTCATGTTGTTGGACAGTGCTTTATCAATTGCAGCGCGCAGACGTGGGTTAGATGCCGGATCTCCACCACCCAAACGGGCTGCCGTTACTAGCTCCCGGATAATTTTGGTGAAAATCTTACCGCGTTTCGCATCCTGCGCAGCTTTGCGGTGCTTGGTGTTGGCCCATTTACTATGACCTGCCATAAGGTTCTCCGATAAAACGTCTAATAAACTTATTCAATAACAAACTCTTCAATCGCCTGCCGATTGCTCCACGACTTAGTGAGCTTTACTGCTTTATCCGCATCCAGCCACTGATAAGCTTGATGTTCAGTCAACAGGCATTCTCGCTCTTCCGGCAATGCCAGACAGAACCAGTACTCTTTATTGCGGGTGACTCCTGGAGCATAGCGATGGCGCAAGTGGGTAAAAATCTCATAATAAAGAGAACGCCGGCAATCTATCAGTTCAAGATTTTCACCTATAATATCAATACCGACTTCTTCTTGCACTTCACGTAATGCTGTCTCCCACGGCGTTTCATCTCCATCAAGGCTGCCAGTGACAGACTGCCAAAAATCAGGATCGTCCCGCCGCTGTAACATTAGCACCCGTCGGCTGGAAAACGCATAAATAACCACCAGTACAGACTCGGGGCGCTTATAAGCCATTATTGACTCTCTTTTCTAGCAACAACAGAGATTGATAACTCTTCAAGGGCCGCCGAATTGGCATAACTTGGCGCTTCCGTCATTAAACAAGCGGCAGCGGTAGTTTTAGGGAATGCGATAACATCACGGATGTTATCCGTTCCTGTCAGCAACATCACCAAACGGTCAAGACCAAATGCCAAACCTGCATGGGGAGGCGTACCAAATTTCAGTGCATCCAGCAAGAAGCCAAATTTCTCCTGCTGTTCCTGCTCATTAATGCCCAAAATACGGAACACCGCTTGTTGCATTTCATTACGGTGAATACGCACTGAGCCACCACCCACTTCGTAGCCGTTAATCACCATATCGTAAGCATTAGCAATAGCCGAAACCGGATCTTGCTCCAACTCCGCCGCTGACATATTACACGGTGAAGTAAACGGATGGTGCATAGCGGTCAGGCCACCTTCCCCATCATTTTCGAACATGGGGAAGTCGATAACCCACAGTGGCCGCCAGCTATCCAATTTTGTCAGGCTCAGATCGCGCCCTAATTTCAGACGCAACGCTCCCAAAGCATCAGTGACCACTTTTACATTACCAGCACCGAAGAACAAAATATCGCCATCCTGTGCATCGGTACGGGAAAGCAGACCTTCAATCACCTCTGCATTCAGGAACTTGGCTATCGGACTTTGAACCCCTTCCAGACCGGCAGCACGCGCATTGACTTTTATCCACGCCAGCCCTTTTGCGCCATAAATCCCAACGAATTTGCCATATTCATCAATCTGCTTACGGCTCAGTTCAGAGCCACCTGGTACCCGAATTACGGCTACGCGGCCTTTACTGTCATTCGCCGGTTCAGCAAAAACACTAAATTCCACATCTTTAACCAGATCAGCAACATCAACCAACTCCAATGGGTTACGCAGATCAGGTTTATCAGAACCGAAACGACGCATCACTTCGGCAAACGTCATCACCGGGAAATGCCCCAGATCAACACCTTCAATTTCAAGCCACAATTCGCGGATCATTTTTTCCATCATTTCCCTTACCTGCTCAGCAGTCATAAAGGAAGTTTCCACATCGATCTGGGTGAATTCTGGCTGACGATCCGCACGCAAATCTTCATCACGGAAGCATTTAACAATTTGATAATAACGGTCAAAACCAGACATCATCAGCAATTGTTTAAATAACTGTGGGGATTGAGGCAGGGCATAAAATTTGCCTTTATGAACACGACTCGGCACCAAATAATCACGAGCACCTTCGGGGGTTGCTTTCGTCAGCATCGGCGTTTCAATATCCAGGAAACCCTGATTATCCATGAAACGACGAACAAAACTGGTGATTTTAGCACGTGCTTTCAGACGATTTGCCATTTCAGGCCGGCGCAGATCAATATAACGATATTTCAGACGCTGCTCTTCACTGTTCGTCTGATTGCTATCCAAAGGCAAAGGTTCGGAGCGGTTGATAATATTTAAACTTTCCGCAAAAACCTCTATTTCACCGGTAGCCATATCTTTATTGATTTGACTGTCAGGACGGGCGCGTACAGTACCGGTGATTTGAATACAGAATTCATTACGCAGTTCAGCAGCCTGAGAAAATGCGGCTTGCTGATCCGGGTCAAAAAACACCTGAACAATCCCTTCACGATCACGCATATCAATAAAAATCAAGCCACCCAGATCACGGCGGCGGTTTACCCAACCACAAAGAGTCACCTTCTGGCCTTCATGGGTCAGATTCAACTGCCCACAATAATCAGTACGCATACAATATCCTTTTACTCGGCTGTTGTGCTGTTGCTGCGGAAATTTTGGCATCGTTCTTGAACTTGAAAAATGTCATGAAGTGTCAAAAAAGGTCGCCATTATAATGGAAATTCTGCTCAGAGATAAGGGCAGGTAATATTCCGATGCTATACCATTGCTTGATGTCTGATAATCGGGCAATTTATTTTCAATTCCCATCTATTTATAGCGACAGTTTTATTTTTGGGGTTTATCATAACTTAATTGGCCAATTTCGGTTAGGCAATGGAGTTAAAAATGGTTAGCTCGCTTTATGTTGTGTTGGGCGCACTATTATTGATTAAGCTGTCTTTTGATGTGGTTAAGTTAAGAACACAATATCGTGTCTCATATGGAGACGGTGGTTTTTACGAATTACAAACAGCGATCCGCATCCACGGTAATGCTGTGGAATATATTCCTATCTCTATGTTATTGCTAGTCATGATGGAGATGAACGGCTCAAATGTCTGGATGATACATGTCTGTGGTTTGATTCTGCTCACCGGCAGAGTCTTGCATTATTATGGTCTGCACCACCGTGAACTCCGCTGGCGACGTTCAGGCATGGTAGCAACTTATCTCTCAATCGTATTAATGGTGATGACAAATATTTACTACTTGCCTTGGGAACAGATATTTTCTCTCTACTAATCTAATAGTACTAGCGCTGAAATAACAGGCAGCAAACTCTGCTGCCTGGAATTATTGCGCTGATTACCCTTGCAGCCTTTTTGTGAATTTCTGTTAGAATGCCACCTTCTATTTTTTCTGATAATTAATGCTGTTATGTCAAATCAAGATCCTTACCATCAAAGGGATAGCCTGTTTGCCACGCCCATTGCCAATCTGGGAGACTGGCGTTTCGATGAACGGGTAGCCGAAGTTTTCCCTGATATGATCCAACGCTCCGTGCCAGGTTATTCAAATATTGTTTCCATGATTGGTATGCTGGCCTGTCGTTTCGTGACATCAAACAGTCAAATTTATGACCTGGGTTGTTCTCTGGGCGCATCAACCTTGGCAATGCGCCGCAATATTGCCGCTGAAAACTGCAAAATTATCGCCGTTGATAATTCCCCGGCAATGGTGGAACGCTGTCGTCGCCATATCGATGCTTTCCGGGCGCAAACACCGGTTGAAGTCATTGAAGCCGATATTCTTAATATCGATATTCAAAATGCTTCGATGGTCGTACTGAATTTCACCTTACAATTCCTCAACCCGCAAGATCGACAAGGTTTACTTAACCGGATTTATCAGGGATTACGTCCGGGGGGTGTTTTAGTTTTATCAGAGAAATTCAGCTTTGAAGATCAACAGATTGGTGAGTTACTGTTTAATATGCACCACGATTTTAAGCGTGCTAACGGATATAGCGAACTGGAAATCAGCCAGAAACGCAGCATGCTTGAAAATGTCATGTTGACTGATTCTGTAGAAACACACAAATCCCGTCTCCACCAATCCGGTTTTAACCACGTTGAAGTCTGGTTTCAGTGTTTTAACTTTGGTTCACTGCTAGCGATAAAAGGAGCCGATAAATGATCGATTTCGGTAATTTTTATCAACTTATTGCAAAAAATAACCTCCAGCATTGGCTTAATTGCCTTCCTGCTCAACTGCAAGAATGGCAAAAAGCGGCCCTGCACGGTAATTTTAAACCATGGGTAAAAACCCTGGAAAACCTACCCGAAATTTCACCGACCCAATTAGATCTGAAAAATGGCGTGATCGCAGAACGCGATCCGCCCCTATCCGAAGGTGAAAAAATTTGCCTTACCAATATATTGCGAGTATTCATGCCGTGGCGCAAAGGCCCATTCTCTCTTTATAGCGTAAATATTGATACTGAATGGCGTTCAGATTGGAAGTGGGATCGGGTACTGCCCCATATTTCTCCATTAACCGGCCGGACAATTCTTGATGTTGGTTGCGGCAGTGGTTATCACCTGTGGCGGATGGTGGGTGAAGGGGCTGAACTTGCCGTTGGTATCGATCCAACTCAGCTCTTCCTCTGCCAATTTGAAGCTGTCAGAAAGTTACTTGGCAATGATCAACGTGCCCATCTTTTACCTCTGGGCATTGAACAATTACCGGCACTAGCCGCTTTCGATACGGTTTTCTCGATGGGCGTTCTCTATCACCGCCGCTCTCCTCTTGACCATCTCTGGCAATTGAAAAACCAACTGGTATCTGAGGGTGAGTTAGTACTGGAAAGTCTGGTTGTTGAAGGAGATAAATATACCTGTTTAATCCCCGGTGAACGTTATGCTCAAATGCGCAACGTCTATTTCATCCCTTCGGCAAAAATGTTAAAAATTTGGCTGGAGAAGTGCGGTTTTGTCGATATAAAAATTGTCGATCAGGCAGTCACAACGACGGAAGAACAACATCGTACAGATTGGATGAAAACTGAATCGCTATCTGACTTCCTCGATCCTGCGGATAGCCGTAAAACCATTGAGGGTTATCCCGCTCCTCTGCGGGCGGTACTCATCGCCCGTAAGCCCTGACTTTAAGAACTGGCCCAACAGGGCCAGTTCACAATAGATTATTCAAATAAAGTCAAACTCAGCATCCCTTTCATCACCTCTACCACGCCACCATCAACACAATAATGTGAAAACTCATCCACTTCATTATCCGCGCTCATCGTCACCCCTGCTTTGCGGTAGGTCATGGTAGAGGGCATAATCCGGCTTGCCGAACTGTGAACTTCCGTTAACCCGATATCGATAAATTTATGAATATTACTCATACGAACACCCGCACCCGCCATAATAATTGGCCCCTGACTGGCTTGATGCAGCTCTTTCAATAAGGGTAATCCCAATTCGGCATTCTGTTGCTGACCGGAAGTCAATATTCGTTTAATACCAAGTTGAGTAAGTTGATCCAATGCCACATAAGGATTAAAACACATATCAAATGCACGGTGAAAAGTGACGGCCATATTGCCAGACAGTACCATCAATTGTTGCATACGGGGCAAATCAATATGTCCTTCTTCATCTAATACACCAAAAACGACGCCCATAAATCCCATATCACGGATCTGAGCAACATCATTTTTCATCACCTCAAAATCTGAGTGACTGTAGCAAAAATCACCACCTCTTGGACGTACAATGGGATGTACAGGAATAGTTAATTGCTCAATAGCCTGCTTCAACGTACCAAAACTCGGTGTTAATCCCCCTTCCGCCTGACTGGCGCAAAGCTCTATCCGGTCAGCACCCGCCTGTTGTGCGATTAATGCGCAACCCACGCTAAAACAACAAATTTCTAACTTTGTCATCAGAAGTTCCTTGGACACCCAGTTATTAACGAGCAATCAATGAATCTACGCGATTCAGTAGTTCAACTCACTAACTATGACACCTAATTATTGCCGATGATTTGTAGGAAATCACAAGGTCAGAATTTTTATCTGGATCACAAGGACGAAAAAGTTAATTTTGCCGACTGGTGCTCATTTTTAACAATTTCACGCAATGTAAATGGGTGAAACTTGACGGTGATCTCACCATCAGTGACAGCTAAAGTAGGATTAGGCAACCGCTCTTGTTCCCCTTTGGGTTGATTCTCTTTGACAAAAAAACCTGTCGGCAAAGGTTGCGGTAATAATGCTTTTGCTGCTGTTGATAAAAGCTCAGGTGCCACGGGCAACACCAGTTCCACATGTTCCCATCCCTGATGCAAGTAAGTTTTCTTACCAGGATAGGGCAGTTCAACACAATCGATTTGCCAATTAAGCACTATGATTGGTTGTTCTAAATCAAACAAACAGATTGGACGCCCATTAATGAGACTTTCTGACATCAAACTGCCACATTGCAAAAAACCTTTACGCCAGCGCTCGGCTACAGCGATGTCGTGACAACGCAGGGAGATATGATCGGCTTGATATTGCTCAACATCCAAATTAAGCCGCTGTTTGAACTGTGCCAATTTTTGCACAAACATTGCCAAATCAGCCACTAGATCCTGTAATTCAATAATAGAAGAAAAATGTGCCATATTATCCCAGTTAAGATGCGAAGATTAATATTCCCTTTGGCTCCTAACAGCCTAAGCGTTTTAAAGGTTTGCCGCCGTTTCAAACCTCGAATGATACTCTCGATTTGTAATAATTGAAATTTTATAGCACCAACACAAGCACTTTTTCAATAACCTTCATGAATTTTCATTACCCTATTTCACTCACAAAAAACCGCAATTAAGCGAAAAAACTTCTCTTGAAACGAGGTTTAATACCTTAACAAACAATTTATTATCCGTCTTTACCACCTCACATTTAGATCTCTCAGGATTTTCTTCTCTAATTCACTCAGAGCGTCCTGTATACCTTTTTTATAAATCAACAATAATCTGATGTGTGAAACGTACACTTTGTAGTAATAAATAACTGCTCCATGCAAAAAATACTATCTATCAATAAATTACTGTAACCATTCTATTTTAACGATTCAGGACAACTATTTAAAATAAAAAACAATTATAACATTAAATTAATCATCGCTCTAAAAATTGTTATTAACGCAAGTCACAACCTATGATGTTTTTCATTGTTCCTGACATCATAAAAATATAAATTTTCTTTCAGTCAAATATGTAAACATCTTTGACAAAACTATTTCTATAAAACATAATTTCAGAGGTAATACTATGTATAATTGGTCAGGAAGTGTTCCAGCTAATGCTGAAAATGGTAAACCTACAGGACTTATTCTCAAACAAGGAGATATAATCTCTGTTGTTGCACATGGATGGGTGAAATATGGCCGTGATAATGTTGAATGGGCATCACCTGATGGCCCTGTACCTAATAATCCACAGCCCCCACAAATAGCCACACTCATCGCTAAAATCGCCAACAGAAAGTTTAAAATTGGCAATGGAGGACTCCATAAAACAGTTCCTGTAGATGGAGAATTAATACTTTTATTCAATGATATACCGGGTACTTTTGGTGATAATTCACATGAATTTCTTGTCGATGTCATAATAGAATCTCGGTATTCCCCTCTAGAGGAAATAAAATAAAAACCACGTAAGCATGTATTACCAATAAAGTAATAAACATTTTCATTGATATAATGCCAAGTGAAAAATCACATCATTTCACTTGGCAGATAAGAAAAAGACCGCATTAAACAGCAGCCTCATCATCATTATTATTACTGTTCTCTACAAATGGATGCTTACTATGTCTTTCTCCAAACGATATATACCCGTCATCTTTCAAGTTGCCTCTTTGTTGGCTGCACTCTCTTACCCCGGTCACCAAAAACCACATACAATCAATCAACTGCAATAAACTGTATATAAAAACAGCACTATCCATCATACCAACTGAAAAGAAGGTTTTGCCTATCAATAAAACAGGCCACGCAATGCGCAGCCCTTAATAAATTGCACTAACGAGCTAAGTCATCAGCGTATTACTTTTCCCGAACACCTTCGATAGAAATCAATAAATCCGCTTCCTGTGATTTAGGCCCTAAATCTTTTTGGAAATTAAAGTCTTTCAGTTTGATTTTGCCGTAAGCATCAAAACCTGCGCGGTAGCCACCCCACGGATCTTTACCTTCACCCAATAGTTCTGCATTCAGTACTACTGGCTTTGTCACACCATTTAAAGTCAGATCACCTGTAACAACATATTTCTCCCCCTCTTTTTTCACTTCAGTTGACGTGAATTTTGCTTCAGGGTATTTCTCTGTATTAAAGTAATCTTTACTACGCAGGTGTTTATCACGTTCGGCGTGGTTAGTGTCCAAACTGGCTATTTTGATCGTCACATTAACTTTATTTGCAGCCGGATTTTGCTCATCAAATGTGAAAGAGCCATCAAAATCTTTAAATGTCCCATATAGCCAGCTATACCCCAAATGCTGAATGCGAAATCCAATAAAGGCGTGCTGGCCGGGTATATCAATTTTATAATTGGCAGCTAATGCAGAACTTGCATTTAGTAACAATGCACCCGCAGTCAGGCCAAGTAACGTCTTCTTCAACATATTCTTCTCCATAATCGTCTTTTATATTATTCAGGACGGAAACCCAGTATCCGCTTTAAGGTTGCATCACGGTCAATAAAATGGTGTTTTAATGCTGCAACAGCATGTAATAACGATAAAATTACCACTGCCCAAGCAAGGTAAAGATGAATCATTCCGGCAGTATCCGCCTGTTCGCCCTGACCGATTAATGTGGCCGGAACAATAAACCAGTCAAAAACAGAAATCGGCTGCCCATCAGCGGTCGAAATTAAATAACCACTAATCAAAATGCCAAACAATAAGATATACAACAAAATATGCATTAAAACAGCACTGACTCTAATCAAGCGGCTATAACTGGCTAATGGCTTGGGTGGTGGAGAAATAAAACGCCAGATAACACGCACAGCCATCATGATAAACAGCAACATCCCGATGCTTTTATGAATTTCAGGTGCTTTGTGATACCACGTATCGTAATACCCTAATGTCACCATCCACAGTCCTAGCGCAAACATGCCATATACGACCAATGCAACCAGCCAATGTAAAAGGACAGATAAGTGACCAAACTGGTTGGAAGTATTCTTCCAAAGCATAACAGTTCCTTTTTTAGGTAAATGTAGACTAGCCATTTTTTGAACTAATTCAATTATGAATGATATTAATCTCTTTTTTATTAAAAATCCCAACAAATAATTTGCAAAAGATTTTCAATTTTAATCAATGAAAACCACTTAAGGAAAAAACCATTATATAACAATAAGATAGGAATACATCACATTAATGATGATGCCGAAAAATATATAATATATATTTTTTTATTATATTTGATTTTAAATTTTAACTAATGTAAAAATCAATTATCTTATTTTCTATTATTTCTTTATAATTTTCCGCTTATAAGAATCATAACCTGATGTGCTCGTATCTGACGAGTCTAACACAAGCCTCAGTAGTCAGAAATGACGAGTCCGGCCGCCTTTATTTCGTATGTTCATTACTGGAACAATAAAAGTGAATAAAACATGAGGAACATCACTATTTACGGTAAAAAATCTTACAGCATTAATCATGCAATAGTGGTAAAAATAACATCAATAAATTATCAAAAATGAGGTTTTTTATGTCAAATAGCATTTTACAAGCGCTCACTTTATTGAAGTCAAAAAAATGGGTCGATTTGACGCATAGCTTCGATAAAGATTCTCCACATTTTTTTATGCTTGATTCAGCAGAGTTTAAAACACTTTTTGATTACAAAGATGGCTTTTTTGTTCAGCAATTTTCTTTTCCCGGCCAATATGGAACTCACATTGATGCTCCCTGCCATTTTGTTCCTAATACCCGTTATGTTGATGAACTGGAATTAAAAGAATTAGTTTTACCTTTAATCGTGCTTGATCAATCAGAAAGAGCAAAACAGGACCCCAACTTTTCACTTTCTAAAGAAGATATTCTTAAATTTGAAGAAGAATATGGAATTATTGAGGCAGGTACTTTCGTTGCGCTCAGAACTGACTGGAGTAAACGCTGGCCATCTCAGGAAAAAATGGACAATAAAGATGATTCTGGCAATAACCAAATACCTGGGTGGGGAATAGATGCCCTTAAATTTTTATTTGAGGAGCGTCATATTAAAGCCATCGGACATGAAACATTTGATACCGACGCCGCTAAAGATTTTAGAAAGAATAATGCCTTGTTGGGCGAAGATTATGTATTAAAGCAAGATACTTATCAGATAGAACTTTTGGCTAATTTGGACCAAGTACCTGTACGTGGCGCAGTTATTTTCAATATTGTAGCCAAACCTAAAAAAGCCTCTGGTTTTCCTGTTCGTTCGTTTGCCATACTGCCATGACTACTCCATCCTTGTGCCGTATATTCATTACGGCATTATATACCCGTTATCTTTCAAGCTGCCTCTTTGTTGGCTGCACTCGCTCACCCCGGTCACATAGTTACCTATGCTCCCGGGGATTCACTCCCTTGCCGTCGCGATCCATCTTGAAATCCATAGGGTATAGTCACCATCATGATTTTTCGATGAAATGCGTTTTTTATCTTCGCAACTTGGCACAAAACAACAGTAAAGTGGTATGTTATGTGTTGAATATGGTATAAAACTCGCCGTTTTTTATTATGAACCATTTTGCAAAGGATATTGTTTGCTACAATATACCTATTTCTTGTTCGTCATTTAAGGTAACCAGGTGAATATTCAGGCGATTCTTTCAGAAAAAGTCAGCCAAGCGCTGATTGCAGCAGGTGCTCCAGCCGACAGCGAAGCTCACATCCGCCAATCCGCGAAAGCGCAATTTGGCGACTATCAGGCCAATGGTGTTATGGCCGCCGCGAAAAAAGTGGGTATGCCTCCCCGACAACTGGCAGAAAAAGTTGTTAACCTGCTAAATCTGCAAGGTATCGCCAGTAAAGTTGAAATCGCTGGCCCCGGCTTTATCAATATTTTCCTTGATAAGGCGTGGATTGCAGCCAATATCGAAACTGCACTGAAAGATGAAAAGCTGGGCGTTACGCCAGCCAAACCACAAACTATTGTTGTCGATTATTCCGCCCCCAATGTTGCGAAACAGATGCACGTTGGTCATTTGCGCTCCACGATTATTGGTGATGCCGCCGTCCGTACACTTGAATTCCTCGGTCATAAGATTATCCGCGCTAACCATGTGGGTGACTGGGGAACCCAGTTCGGTATGCTAATTGCCTATTTGGAAAAAGTGCAAAACGAAAATGCCAGCGATATGGCATTGTCCGATCTGGAAGCTTTCTATCGCGAAGCCAAAAAGCATTACGATGAAGATGAAGCGTTTGCCATCCGTGCCCGTAGCTATGTCGTAAAACTACAAGGCGGTGATGAATATTGCCGTACCATGTGGCGCAAGCTAGTGGATATCACGATGGCCCAAAATCAGCAAACCTATGATCGTCTGAATGTCACGCTGACTAAAGATTCTGTCATGGGTGAAAGTCTGTACAACGATCTGCTACCCAGTATTGTCGCTGATCTGAAACAGCAAGGGCTGGCAGTAGAAAGTGATGGCGCAACCGTGGTTTACCTTGATGAGTATAAAAACAAAGAAGGTGAACCGATGGGCGTTATTATCCAGAAGAAGGATGGGGGTTATCTTTACACCACAACCGATATCGCCTGCGCAAAATACCGTTATGAAACCCTGCACGCGGACCGCGTTCTTTACTACATCGATTCCCGTCAACATCAACATTTGATGCAAGCCTGGACCATCGTTCGTAAAGCTGGTTATGTACCAGAATCCGTGTCACTGGAACACCATATGTTCGGCATGATGTTGGGCAAAGATGGCAAACCATTTAAAACTCGCGCCGGCGGTACTGTCAGATTGACCGATCTATTGGATGAAGCTATTGAACGTGCCAACACCCTTATCCGTGAAAAGAACCCGGATATGCCAGAAGATGAATTAAAAAAAGTGGTTGAAGCTGTCGGTATCGGTGCCGTGAAATACGCTGATCTCTCCAAGAGCCGTACCACAGATTACATCTTCGATTGGGATAATATGCTCGCCTTTGAAGGCAATACCGCGCCTTATATGCAATATGCTTACACCCGTGTTGCTTCCATCTTTAAACGTGCCGAAATCGATGAAAGCAGTCTGACCCTACCGGTTATCCTAAATGAAGATCGTGAACAAACATTGGCCACCCATTTGTTACAATTTGAAGAGGCCATTACCACCGTCGCCCGTGAAGGTACACCACATGTGATGTGTGCTTACCTGTACGATTTGGCTGGTCTATTCTCCTGTTTCTATGAACACTGCCAAATCCTCAATGCGGAAAGCGAAGAGTTGCGTCAAAGCCGCCTGAAACTGGCGCTCCTGACCGCTAAGACATTGAAGCAAGGTCTGAATACATTGGGTATTGAGACGGTAGAGCGGATGTAACAGGATAATCGCTGTTTTTCTGAAAAATTGGCGTGATTGGGCATATCTATTATCGCCTTATCACGCCTGTCACAATAGGCACTGCCACTCTTCATAATCCCCAACGCGACCACCACTCGCTGAGCGAATCCCGCTTGTTACAATTAATGTTCATATAAGCTACTCAGCGTCTGACGTGGATATTCAACCTGAGTGTCATTCCAACGTTGGATTGCATCATTATTGTGCTACTGATTGTGCTACTGGCAAAGCTGGAGTAGGAAAAGCCACCTGTTGCCAATCACGCTCAGCAACTAATCGAATCAATTGACAATAGCTGTCATGCATGGCCTTGATGGTATCGGCTGCAAACAGTTGTTCGACATAATCCCATTCAGCAACAAATCCTTCATCAGTTTCGTAAGCCTTATGATTCAGCCAGACCTGTGAAGTTTGGGAAATGGAATATTGCATCCCCTGATAGCTTTCATCCAACGGTAACTCAAACATGCTGGCTTTGCTATTCATCCCCAATACACTGGTTAACATAACCGGAGCAATAACGGTATTGGCTGATAGCTCTCTCTGCTGTTTCAACATACGTTGTACATCAACCCCATCAAACAGATTATGTTCAATATCCTGCAACAGTGCGCCATGAACCTGTTCAAGTTGCTGACAAATCGAAATATCCGTACGGTTTTGGTAAGCGAAGAGACTTAAGACGGTAAAATCGCCAATAATCTGATTAACCTGCGGATGAAGTGGCAAGCGATTAAACCGTGTCAAATTGAGGCAAATCTGCTCTTGTCCGGCCCAATAGCAAAGGGTTCGGCTATAAAGTTCAACAATCAACGCCGTTGGGCTAATACTGTAATGTTGACATTTATCCAATAATTTCTGCCATATCGATTGTGGAATAACGCCACTGATACGTTGGAAATGCGGTTTACCCATTGTATCAGGACATATTGCCAAAGGCAGATTCATCTCAAGTGATATGGAGCTGGCTTTCTGTCGCCAATAATTCTCAGCTTGCGTGAACAACGCACTGTTCCGTGCCCGCTCATACTTCAAATGATAATCACGATAAGTAATATCCAGCACCGGTAACGGCAATTCTGGCTGTTGATAGAGCTGAATCCATTCTGAAAACAGAATTTCAAAGCTGGTCATATCAATGATGATTGCATCAAAGCTGATATGCAGAATGTATTTGCCTGCGTACTCACTTAACAGAATGTCGAATAACGGATAACGTTCCGGCGCATAAACTTTATGTGAAAATTGTTCGCGCAGGGCCATAAATTCGGTATCCGTTGCGATCTGCCGATATGAGATATTGTAGTAAGGCACACTGTTTAAATAACGCTGTCCACCATTTTCAAATATCGTGCATAACGAAGGATGACGTGAAATAAGTTGGTTGAATGTCAGTTCTAAATGCCGATGATCCAATTGTCCAAAGACAAATTCACTGTAGATATGGGTTGATACCTCATTCAGTTCAAAACTCTTGAAGCGACCCAAATAGTAAGTTTGTTGAACATTATTCAGTGGGAACGGATGATAACGGTGTTCCAAATCAGTACGTTTAATCAGGTAATCCCGATACATGAATTCGCCACGGCCCACCTCCACTAACGGAACTAAGCGAGAGATCATTTTCTGCTGGAAAATATCTCTAATTTTCAGATTACAATTCAACTCACTATTTATCTGATTAACCAGATGAATCGCTGATAAGCTACTTCCTCCCAAACTAAAAAAGTCGTCAGTAATGCCAATTTGGGTTTGCCCATCCCCTAATACCTGACTAAAGATCCGACACAATATCCGCTGGCACTCCGTGTAAGGCGCAACATAGTGTTGCTGCTCATGTAACTGAATAGCTGGCAGCGCTTTGCGATCCACCTTGCCGTTGGCATTTAACGGAATATTTGCCAGGAACATATAGGTACTGGGCAACATATAATCAGGCAGTAACGGCGCGAAAAAATCTGTCAGCAGTTGGCGATCCAAAGGCGCATTAGCCTGATAATAAGCAGCAAGGAAAGGTTCCCCGCCCGGAGTAACGGATTGCTGTAAAGCCACCACCGCACGCTGGATACCCGGATATTGCTGTAATACCGACTCTATTTCCCCCAATTCAATCCGGTGCCCACGCAATTTAATCTGATTGTCAACCCGACTGATATATTCCAGATTACCGCAAGGTAAATAACGAGCCCGATCACCGGTTTTATACATAATTGGCCCAGGCCAGTTTTTCCCTGTGCAATAGAATGGATTAGGTATAAATTGACTACGGGTCAACTGTGGATTACCAAAATACCCACGTGCCACACCGGCCCCTGAAATATGCAGCTCACCAATCACACCAGGAGGAACCGGACGACCTGACTCATCTAAAACATAACACTGGGTATTAGCTATCGGTTTACCGATTAGCACCTGTGACTGTTCAACATTCAATAAGCAACCCGTTGACCAGACACACGTTTCCGTCGGGCCATACATATTCCATGTCTGAATGGTCATCTTCGCTAACCGCCGTGCCAAATCATTGGAGACCGCTTCCCCGCCACATATCGCCCGAACTGGCAGAAATTGCCCATCCATCTGTAAAATAATCTGTTGCCAGAATGAAGGAGTTCCTTGCATCAAGCTGACACGGTACGTTTCCAGATAATGTTTTAGCCTATTCGTTTCGAGTAATTGACGTTGATCCGCTAATACCACGGTGGCGCCAAACATTAGCGGCATAAAAATTTCCAATTTGCATATATCAAACGCCAACGTCGTGATAGCCAAAAAGCGATCCTGAGCTGTCAATGCAATACGCCGCTGCACATCATTAAACACATTCAGAAGATTGCCGTGTTCGATGGCGACACCTTTCGGCTTACCCGTTGTACCGGAAGTATAGGTAACATAGGCTAAATCATGAGGTTGCACTGTTAATTCAGGGTTGCTGGTCGGTTCATCAGAGAAAATATCACTGCCCGCCTGACTATTGAGATATAAATGCTGCACGCCCTGAGGTAAAAAACCTGTAGGAACAGGCTGCGAAGTGAGTAGCAACACCGGTTGGGCGTCTTCAAGAATCGAATAAGTTCTGATCGCCGGTGACTGGGTATCAATGGGAACGTAAGCGCATCCCAATTTAAGTATCGCCAACAATGCGACGAACAAATCGGCTTCACGGGACATCATGATCGCCACCCGATCACCAATTTCCAGACAATAGTGCCGCATCATATAGCTCGCAAGCTGATTGGCTCGCTGATTCAGTTCGCCGTAACTCATCGCAACTTGTTCAGTCAATACCGCCGGATGGTCTGGCGCCAAATTGACTTGCTGTTCAAACAGCGCGGGGATGGTGGTGTGCGGATAATCGCATTGTGTTTGATTATTCTGATAATAATAACGTTGCAACAAGTTTTCCGGTAACTGCGCCAATGCCATAAAACTGACTTTTCCCTGCTTAAAATCAGGCAAGCGACGCATAAATTCGGCAATATAATCGGCAACCGCACTGAAAAAAGGTATCCCCTGACGGAAGTTCAGCGTCAAGCTTTGGCTAACACTGTGCCAATTCAGACTCAGATTAAGATTCTCTTGGTCCCAATTCGGCTGGCAATCCACAAACACCGCGACACCCGGTACAGGCAGTGCAGATGAAACGCTTAAAGGATCATAAAAGGGGTTATCCAATTCACCGGACCAAAGGCAATCTATCTCATTTCGCAAACCGACATATTTCTCAACACCTGTTAATAACTGATAGTGATTCAACCAACGCTGATCATGATTCCAATCGAAACTGTAAAGTGCAGAGCGGCGGGCATTAAATAAGAACTGTAGCAACAACGCCAATAACGCAACATCTTCCTGTTGGAAAATCCCCGTAACCGGCAATGTGACAATTTCTCTTTCACTTTGCTCAAGGTTAATTTCATCTTGCAGAACAAAACAGGTGTAATGTTGGCTCTGCTCGGCCAACACCCATTGCCGGTTACGCATCTGTTCCTGCGCCTGATACCATAGCGATATATCATTTTTACTGGGATACCACTGGGGTGTATGCTCCAAATCGTAACGGCAAAAAGTAATCAAACCGTCAATAAAAAGTTCCGCCAACAATTCATGAGCCTGTACTGATCGATGCGCTTCCCAAGCCAATTTTTTTTCTGCCAATATCTGCCAGCTTCCACCATGCTCACCCACAACCTGAAATAAAGCGGCCTCTTCTTGGTTAAAAGCCACTAACTTAATCGCAGTCGCCGCAGAAATCGCGGGCATCATGCCGTAACAAAACTCGCAATCAATAGCATAATCTGCAATATGCTCATGTGAAATCAGCATGAAATTATGCTTAAATGCGGCTTGCCAGGCTGCTTGCTGCTCTACATCATCGGCTACTACATAAACAAAGTGTCCCGCGTCCAATAGATAACGGACAACATGAGAGCTTAGCTGATCCAAATGAGCGCCAGTGAGTATGTTAAGTATTCTCATAACGTATCACTCCCTCACCGAGCTGACATGATGAGGCTTAACGGCAACCAGAACAGGTACCCCCCCATTTTCGTTATAATTAACTTCCTGTATCAAAATTAAGCTTTGACGATTAATCAAACGGGTTTTAATTTCTTTTACCACACTCTTGAGTTCTGCCATTGATACGGTTTGATGAGACATTACATTACTCATTTCCTCGGCTCCTCTCATGAAATAACCCATCCGATATTTTCAAAACCACGCCGAACCGCTTGATGTTCAAGCACCCCCGCTCTCTTTAATGCCAATAAAACATTTTTTACAATAGGGACATCGGGCGTTACCTCAAATCCCTGATATATTCGCTGTACTGACTTCTCACTATAAGCCCGATCATTCGTAATACTGCTTAGGAGTTCGGTATTAAACTGTTTCTCTGATTCAATATTAAGATAAAGTTTAACGAAGTCAGCAATATGCTGACCAATTCCATAAGTTTCATCATCACTCATATGATGCCAGGTATATTGTAATAATTCATGGAAATATAGATAATGCCTGGATTCATCATTCATGTGGTCATTAACATAATATTTTATTGAAGGATGAACATTTTCACTGTTGAAAAACTCCACCAACTCTTTCACCAGCGTTGTTTCAAAAATACAGACTGCAATTATTTCAAACAAATCATGGTAACGAGGAGAAAGACGCGACATTATCTCTGAAACCGCAACATAAGCATCTGATATAGGATAAGATAACTCTTTTATATCAGGAAATTTAGCTTTCAACTGGTTCATCATATTTCTGGCAATATAAACATGATAATATTCATCAATCACAATCGTATAAGCATTGATTTTCATCTGCTCATGATATTTCACTGATAAATCATTATAGATGATTTTATTACAGGCTGAATTAATGAGTTTAATTTCAAGATTAATAATATCATTCAAATATTTAAAAAATGCTTGTATCAAAATCTCATTTTTAACTTCATAACTAATATGTTGTAAACTCTCATCAAGTAACAAAGGCTGTTTTTCTTCAGGAAAGAAAAAACCGGGTATATCAAAGTCAATATACTTCTCTGGCCGGGTTCTTATTGAAGCCCGTTGTTCCCATTTAGCGGTATAAGAGGACAATAATCCCCCTTTTGACAATACATTGCCAATCAGTTCTGAACTCATGTGTCGTTCCTTATTTTAGGATAAAGCTGCTCCTCAATGTACATTCCAGTATCTGAACACTATTCATGCCCATTATTTTGACAATAATGGTCTACACATCAATAACGCCTACTGGAATAAGCTCTCGATGTTATATAAGGTAAGATATTCACCCCAACTTAATAGAGAATACTATTCATAATTCATACCAACGGCTCCGTTAATTTCCATAATTAAAAAGACTAAGACTGATTACCCCTGATAAAACAATCTACAGAGAAAAAATTGACAAGTTGAGAGTGGTTAGCAACCTATTTCATTAGGTGACGTTATCTACCCATTTTCCTCCTATGTTACCCAGAAATTTTAACATCATCTATCTCATAATTTCCTATTTTCACCCATAGGAACATTGATTAATAATAACATAAATATCAATATGATAGATAAAGAAACATACAATTCAGTTTCTAAAGAATTAGAGATAACAATCTGCTGAATAACCCCGCCAGCAACACTAAAATTAACTGTCTTATCAGCAAAGCCAATAACAGGTCTATCAACTTCGACATCTCCAAGCAGTAAAGAGATATTTGAGATTATTGATGATGAGAAAAATTTATAACACATAGTTCCATATATTCCTTAGAAATAGTTTACTAGTATTACAAATATCTAATTAATATCACATAACGAATATAGTCTATATGATAACTATGTTCCAGAACAGCATTCCTTATAATATTTATAGAAGAAATACGACCTGACACACATAATTAATTTTTCAATAAAATACTATTCAATCGAGTGACTATAATAGTCTAGTTACCACTGATTTATAAAAACTTATAACAATTAAATATATTACTTTTCATTCATAAATCGGATAAAAAAATCAAATTGAACAATTGAGCATGTCAATAATTTCAACACAGAGAAATATAAATATAGCAAAATAACTTACCTGACAGATATAAATAACCAATAGATATATACCCGTTATCTTTCAAGTTGCCCTTTGTTGGCTGCACTCGCTCACCCCGATCACATAGTTAGCTATGCTCCCAAGGATTCACTCCCTTGCCGTCGCGATGCATCTTGAAATCCATTGGGTAAGTAAATTTTATAAAAATCATTAATAAATGTATTATTTGAGCAAACAAATAAAATAATCCCTATCTGCCATTCAATGTTTTCCCTAAAATACGCCTATATTATCTCACCAATATAACACTCATTAGCTGATATCCCGGTAACCTCAGAAAACTCAAGCTCAGCCTAAGCTAGCAATAACTACCGGGATATCTCAATTTATTGAAAACCGCGGTGGGCAAAATCTTTTAGCCGAAAACCCATCAGCGCTAACGCAGCAAAATAGCTGCTGGCCCCGGCGATAACCACCACCATCAATCGCAACAGGCGCATAGCCATATTCCCCTGCTCCCATGCTGGCATCAACCACAAAGTAACAGCCAATATTGCAATCATTACTGCAATTGCCACTACCAGCTTAAATAAGAACATACCCCAACCTGCTAACGGCTTAAAAATATTTTTCTTACGTAATTGCCAGTAAAGCATGCCAGCATTGAAACAAGATGCCAAACCGATAGAAAGGGCCAACCCGGCGTGTTTTAATGGGCCAACAAAAGCAAGGTTCATTAGCTGAGTCAGAATCAAAGTGACAATCGCAATTTTTACCGGGGTTTTAATATCTCGACGAGAATAAAAACCCGGTACCAGCACCTTGACAATAATTAGCCCCATCAATCCAAAACAGTAAGCAATTAACGCTTTTTGGGTCATTACTGCATCAAATGCCGTAAAATTACCGTATTGAAACAGAGAAACTATTAAAGGTTCTGCCAGCATACCTAAAGCAACAGCACAAGGCAGTGCTAACAAAAAACAGAGCCTCAGTCCCCAATCCATTAATTTGGTGTACTCCTCATGATTTCCGCTGGAAAAACTTTTCGCCAGTGAAGGCAAAAGAATAGTCCCAAGCGCAACACCTAATACACCAGAAGGTAATTCCATTAAACGGTCAGCGTAATACATCCAGGAGACAGAACCGGACACCAGAAATGAAGCGAAAATCGTATTAATAATTAATGAAATCTGGCCGACTGACACCCCAAGAAGTGCTGGTCCCATCTGCCGCATCACCCGCCATACGCCGCTGTCACGGAAAGAAATACGCGGTAACACCAGCATGCCAATCTTTTTTAAATGAGGAAGCTGATATAAGAGCTGTAAAATTCCTCCTACAACCACCGCCCAACCCAACGCCATCACCGGCGGATTACAATAAGGGGCAACAAATAACGCAAACACAATCATGCTGATATTAAGTAACGTCGGAGCGAAGGCAGGAACAGAAAATCGATTCCAAGTATTTAATATCGCGCCTACCAACGAGGCCAGTGATATCAGAAAAATATAGGGGAAAGTAATTCTTAACAGATTTGTTGTCAGCGTAAATTTATCAGCGGTATCGGTAAAACCTGGTGCAGTAACATAGATCACCCAAGGTGCGCTTAAAATCCCCAGCACAGTAACAATTGCCAGAATTAACGTCAGCATCCCGGAAACATAAGCAATAAACGTCCGAGTCTCTTCATCACCTTGCTGGTTCTTATATTCTGCCAAAATAGGCACAAATGCCTGAGAAAAAGCGCCTTCGGCAAAAATACGACGCAGTAAATTAGGCAGTTTAAACGCAACAAAAAAAGCGTCCGCTGCAACACCGGCCCCAAATATGCGGGCAATAATGGCATCCCGGATAAAGCCCAAAACCCGAGAGAACATGGTCATAGAGCTAACCGCAGCCAGCGATTTCAATAAATTCATCGTATTTATCTCAAAATCATGTTAGTTGATTTCCGAACTGCCTGTACGACAGTGCAAAAATGGAAAATGAATTATACACGACTGAGATACTTGTAAGCTGTCTATACTTTTTAAACCGCCTGTATGCTAGTACAAAAAAAACCAAATTACACCATCTTAATCCAGCTTGCTAAACTACCTATACCCAATGGATTTCAAGATGCATCGCGACGGCAAGGGAGTGAATCCCCGGGAGCATAGGTAACGATGTGACCGGGGTGAGCGAGTGCAGCCAACAAAGAGGTAACTTGAAAGATAACGGGTATATACCTACCAGATTGTCCAACTGGGTATTTTGACTTAACCTAACGGTGTTACCTGTTTATTAGAGTCTAATATCTTATTAGGGTCTACCGCCTTATTAGGGTCTAACATCAAAATAATTGTATTTGTTACTTGATTCTGCGATGACCCAGCATTCACTGGTTTCTGAGGCAATTCAGTACTCACTGGTTTCTGAGGTAACTGAGCATTTACTACTTTTGGATGCAGCGTATACATCCCGCCATTAAATGGATCAACTAAGAGCCAACCAATTAAACTACCAAATATAAAATTACCCCCAATGTACCAACCATTGGCGCTCGCCTTAATTGGTAACGTTACAGACTCAGAATTCTCTTTAGTAAAAGTAACCAGATAGTCTTTTTTACCAAAATAACTTCCATCTGACTTTTCTAAAATCACATCCTGAGGCGTTTTCCCTTGAGCAACAACCCTACCTAATTCATCTTTGATAGAGAATGTGGACCCTGATGGATTACTATCAACCTGAACATGCTGAGTTTTATCACCCACAATCGTAGCGCAACCGCTAGTAAACATTACAGCAGCCAAGGACAAGGCAGCAATATTATTCATGGTTAATTATTCACTTTGTTAACAAAAGCGGCGAGTATACATAAATTCATGCTTATGCACTAGAAATCATTAACCTTTATAAGCCGCCAGTGCAACATTGTATTTGGCCTAGATGATGGCACCTTGCAACTAGCCTTATTACAAAAACCACTTTAAAAAGCGCAACAACCGAAGTCAGTGCGTCAAATAAGTCAACTCATTGAAGCTTACTCATTTCTAAACTGCCTGTGCGGCAGTGTACCGTCGTGGTTCAAGTTGGCAACGAACTATCAATTTCTAAGCTGCCTGTACGGCAGTGAACTGTTACATATTAACTTTAAGCTACTGACAGTTAAAGCATATATTAATAAAACAATGAAAAAACCCTTTTTTTCAAGAGAACCAATATTTCCTTTAAAATCAATAAATTAAAATTGAGCACAAAAAAAGGGTCAAAATAAGGTATAGGCTTGGCAGATTTTCAACAGTGATTTAATTCATCATTACCAACTTGTTTTACTCTCATTAGGTGGTAATACAGCTCAACAATCAACTTTTTCCACTCCATTTTTCATCTGTCAATGCGGTTAATACGTGATCCTGCCAAACTCCATTGATCATCAGATATTTCTTGGCATAGCCTTCACGCTCAAAACCCAATCGTTCCAATAACTTCCCACTACGATGATTATCCGGCATATAATTAGCCATAATCCGATGCATCCCCTGTTGACGTTGCATATAACGGATAGCGGGTTGTAAAGCTTCATACATCAACCCTTTTCCCTGCCACTTTTCACCAAGCGAATATCCCAAATAACAGGCATGAAAAGCACCACGCAGAATATTACTGAAATTGGCAACACCAATAACTTCACTCTCATTTGAATCAAGCAGCAGAAAATGAAAAGCCACCCCCTGTCTTTGCATTTCTATGATTAAATTCAATCGATTTATCCAACCGGAAGGCTGACAATGACTGCTATCTCTGGTCGGCTCCCAAGGTTTAAGAAACTCGTAATTTTCTGAATAGTACTCAGCCAAACGATAAGTATCCCGCTCGTACACTAAACGCACCACCATTCGTTCCGTGATCAGACGAACTTTCGGTAAAGTGGAACGATAACCAAACATTATTTCTCCCTAGCTATGTTAATTTATCCGTTAAAAATTTAAACCATTTATCTGTAAAAAACAGCTTCCAGTCATTACCTTACGACAAAAAAATATTATCCATGATTCACTATCCTAATGTCCGAATTAAGTACAGAATATATAAAGAACTATATTTCCTCTCTTCTTACTACTCCAATGGTGAGCAATGTCACTGGTTTCACAAGCACGTAGCCTGGGTAAGTACTTCCTGTTATTCGATAACATGCTGGTCGTTCTGGGTTTCTTCGTCGTTTTTCCTTTAATATCAATACATTTCGTTGAGCAACTGGGTTGGGCGGCGCTGGTTGTCGGTTTTGCGCTTGGTTTACGTCAGTTTGTACAACAAGGTTTAGGCATTTTTGGTGGCGCAATTGCAGACCGTTTTGGCGCGAAGCCGATGATCGTCACCGGCATGCTGTTACGCGCTCTTGGTTTTGCTTTAATCGCTTTAGCCACCGAACCGTGGATACTGTGGCTTGCCTGCATATTATCCGCACTGGGGGGGACCTTATTTGATCCTCCCCGGACCGCACTGGTCATCAAACTAACTCGACCGCACGAGCGTGGCCGTTTCTTCTCGCTGCTGTTAATGCAGGATAGCGCCGGCGCGGTTATTGGCGCACTGATTGGTAGCTGGCTGCTGCAATACGATTTCCAACTTGTCTGCTGGACAGGTGCCGGTGTTTTCGTTCTGGCAGCCATCTGGAATGCATTATTTCTCCCTGCCTACCGGATTTCTACTACCCGCACTCCCATCTGGGAAGGGATGGAGCGCGTTATTAAAGATCGTCGCTTCTTCACCTATGTGTTGACGTTGACCGGCTACTTTATGCTGTCTGTCCAGGTGATGTTAATGTTCCCGATTATCGTCAACGAAATCGCCGGAACACCCGCTGCGGTAAAATGGATGTACGCAATTGAAGCGACCCTATCGCTCACTTTGCTGTATCCGATCGCCCGTTGGAGCGAAAAACGATTCCGGCTAGAACAGCGTCTAATGGCCGGGCTTTTCCTGATGAGCCTGAGTATGTTCCCTGTCGGTTTGATTGGTGAAATAAATACCTTGTTTGGCCTTATTTGCCTGTTCTATCTCGGCACCATCACCGCTGAACCTGCCCGTGAGACATTAAGTGCTTCACTAGCTGATCCACGCGCGCGTGGTAGTTATATGGGATTCAGCCGTCTTGGTCTGGCATTGGGTGGCGCCTTGGGTTATACCGGCGGTGGTTGGTTATATGATACCGGCCATGCGCTGAACATTCCGCAATTGCCTTGGTTTCTGCTTGGGATTATTGGCTTGATAACGCTGTATGCCCTGCACCGTCAATTTAACCAACGTAAGATTGAATCTGCCATGCTGAGTGGCAATTAATGAGGTAAAATCTGCCCTCCAAAATAAAGGAGTCGATATGAGAAAATTTTTCTTGGGGGCAGTCTTGCTGCTAGCGGGGTTAATCAGTGGTTGTGATCAGTTCAAAGATGTCAGTATCAGCGAAGAGTTAATTAATGGTTATCTAGCAAAACACGTCCATTACCAGAAACAGATCGAATTACATGGTATTGCCAATGCGGATATTGAATTGACAGAACTATCCAGCCAAATTGGTCGAACAGAACCAAACAAAATAGCGTTAACTGGCCGTGCAAACGTAAATATTACATCCTTGCTTGGCCCAGCTAAAGCCGATATGAAACTCACCCTGAAAGCACAACCTGTTTTTGAGCAGGAAAAAAGGGCTATTTTTCTGAAAGAATTAGAAGTCGTTGATTACCAAATCACACCGGAAAAAATGGAAAAACCGATTAACGCATTACTTCCTTATCTGAATAAATCACTCAGTGCTTTCTTTGATATTCATCCTATTTATGTAATAAAAGCAGATCATAGTAAAGCTGAAGCCGCAGCTAAAACATTAGCAAAAAGGTTAGAAGTGAAACCTGGCAAATTAGTTATTATGCTGACCGATAAATAATTTTCATCAAAATATAGTAAAAAGGCAAATAATTCGACATTATTTGCCTTTTTATCATTTAAAAATTAAGAATCCAGTTCTTCTCTTAACGCCTGTAACGCTTCACGGGTAATCATTGCTAATGTCCGGTAGAAACCGGTTATTGCATGGGCTTCCACTTTCCCCAGAAATTGCCCACACCATGGCAGCAAATATTCATCAAACAGCACAATTTGCCCCTGAACCTCATCTTCTGCTGCCTGATCTTCCAGCCATGAAGCCCCTAATAACAGAGAACCAAACTGATCGACTGGCCCATCGGACAATGGCATTCCTCGTTCAGTCAAAAATTGACGAATATCGTTTTCACTCTCCCCGGTATAGTCAGAACGGCGGCCTGGTACGCTAGCATTATCGCCATAAAACAGTGCCACATAATCAGCTTGCATTGCGGATAGATCGCAGCTTTGTTGCAAGCGATCCAACAATGCATCTTGCTCCAATGGCCATGATTGCTTCAATTTACCTTCGACAATCATCGTCAGAAGTGGTTTCAGAATCGGGTCTTGCGGTTGACGATTAAATAAAGTCCCTAAAATACGGCAGACTATTGAAAATTCATTCATCTCAGTTTCCAAATAAATAGCAATTTTGCCGTTATTGTCTCCAATAGCCGCCCCTATTGTAAAGAGACGTTATTAATACCCTAGTTTTATATCCACAACGCCGGTTGATAATTCCCCTTGTTCAATTCGTCGAATATTTTCACTAATCGTATCCATAGCAATATCGGGAATAGTAATAGCCGCAATATGTGGCGTCACCGTTATACGGGGGTGAGTCCAGAATGGGTGCATCTCTGGTAGCGGTTCCTCAACAAACACATCCAATGAAGCCCCGGCGATATAACCTTTATCAATCGCCACCAACAGATCATATTCTACTAAATGGGCACCTCGTGCGATATTAATCAGATATGACTTTGGTTTTAGCTGGCTAAACAGCGATAAATTCAGAATACCACGGGTTTTTGGTGTATCGGGCAGCAAATTGATAAGCACCTTGCTACCGGAGAGAAAATCGCCCAATTGATCTTCACCGTGAAAGCTAACTACGTTATTAACCTGTTTTGGAGTACGGCTCCAACAACGCACAATAAAGCCCCATTCAACTAACGCCTGTGCAACACGGCTGCCCAGAACACCGGCACCCAACACACCCACAACAAAATCCTTACGATCATGAGGTTCGAGTTGTTTCCACATCCTCTGCCCTTGTTGCAGCTTATACTCATCCATGCGTCGCAAATAATGTAAAACCGTTGCTACCGCATACTCCTGCATTTGCAGCCCCATGCCTGCATCTTCAAGCCGCATCAGTGGCACACCGGCGGGTAACATCCCTGGTTTTTGCTGTTCCTGCTTTAAAATCGCCTCTACTCCTGCTCCTAAAATAAAAATCCCCTTCAATCCAGAGCGATTTTCCAACATCTCATAGGGGGGAGCCCAAACCATTGCATAATCCGCATGCTTATTATCGCCGCGTTTCCATTGGCGGATATTGACATTGGGCAATCGTTGCTGCATGCCTTGAATCCATTGAGCAGCATCAAAAAAGGGGTGGTAAAAGATAATATCCACGATTAGTTATCCTCATCTTATTTTTTCACAAGGGTTATCTGATTGAGTGTAGGTTGCAAGTCCCTTTGTTAATCATCGTTACGAAAATTTTGAGAATGTTAAGTAGTTAACGAATTCATTTTTTTCTTATCAAAGGACTTGTACATTTTCTATTTCAGCGGCATCAGGTGGATATCAATTCACCGAATTGACTCTTATTTAGCTAACCAATCAAAAAACCAAAGAAAAATATCAGAAGAGTGTTGACGCTTGTAACGCTTTTCCCTATAGTAGCGCCCCGTTGCAGCGACAATGTTAGACAAAGTTGCTGGGATGAAAAGAATGGTGAGGTGTCCGAGAGGCTGAAGGAGCACGCCTGGAAAGTGTGTATACGTGAAAACGTATCGAGGGTTCGAATCCCTCCCTCACCGCCAGAATTGAAAGAAAGCTCAGGTTAAATACCTGGGCTTTTTTGCTTGCATATACCCCTGATGCAGGGAGGGTCGAGAACCCTCGACCAGGGTTCGACAAAACGGCAAGCCGTTTTGGACCGCCAACGGCGGCCCGTAGGGTGAGCGCAGCGAATCCATCCCTCCCTCACCGCCAGAATTGAAGAGAAGCTCAGGTTTACCACCTGGGCTTTTTTCTTGTATATACCCTTGAGTTAGACACCAAGTCATACATAGGAGTGCAGTTTTTTATAGGATATTTGTTGGAACTCAAATTAGCCGCTGTTCACTATCATTGGGCTGGATGAATTAACTCTCTAAATCTAACTGTTATAGGGATTTTTCGACTGAAGCCCAACCTTATGAAAACACACGCTAACCACATTATTACCCTGAATCACTATCATTCATCTTACATATTGTATCAACAATGTTGATTTTTTATCCAGAAATGTACATTATATACATTGAAGATACATACTTATGGAGAGAATAAATCATGCCTCAAGTGACTATTAAAAAATGGGGAAATAGCCCATCAGTAAGGCTGCCCATAGCTGTTATGAAAATGGCGTCTTTAAGTGTTGATGATACCGTTAATATTTCTGTAGAAGATGGAAAAGTAGTTATTGTTCCTGTCAAAGCAAAAGAATATAACCTTGATGCGTTATTGGCTGGCGTAAAAGATGAAAATATTCATACTGAGGTAGATTTCGGCGCACCCGTAGGAAAGGAAATATTATAAGTGATTAATCGCTATATTCCTGATATGGGAGATATTATTTGGCTTGATTTTGACCCGCAAACGGGGCGTGAACATGCCGGACATCGCCCCGCTCTTGTACTAAGTCCTGCGGCTTATAACGGTCGAATAGGGCTGATGCTATGTTGCCCTATGACAACAAAAATTAAAGATTATCCCTTTGAGGTTGTAATTAGTAGAAACCCCGACAGTGTTGTGCTTTCCGATCAAGTAAAAAGCCTTGACTGGAGGAAACGTAACGCCATAAAGAAAGGTAAAGTTTCTGATGATGTTTTAGCCGAGGTCAGAGCAAAAGCTAAAGCATTAATAGGGTGAATACCCATAAGTTCAGTTCAAAATAGGTACGGGGATTGAGACTGTAATTTAATTCTTCTCAACTAAAAACAAAATGGTACGCTTCGTAACATTTTGTTTTATATTTATGAGGACATTATCTTTACACCAATATTCATCATGCCAATATTCGTCAAAATATTTTTCAAAATCCATACTTTCAACATATTTTGATAAGGGTCGGCTACCGTGCTGTCATTTTTATCCAGTGTTTGGGGTTAGCTCATAAATATCCGGCCTTTTTACTTGTATATACCCCCAACGCCGGGAAAGTCGAGAACCCTAGAACAGGGTTCGACAAAACAGCAATATATTTACCTCGAAAGCATTGGGCAAAGGACATTAACTATCAAATGCTTCGGTTAAGCTTAAAGCACACCCTTTCTGTGCCCTCGTATTGACACGACGTAAAATTTCAACGAGCACGCCGGGATACTTACCATATTCTCTGCTAATTATCCCGACATCATCGGTAACAATAAATGCTGGGTAACTCGTTGATGACGCATCCATATAACTCATCAAACCCGGCGTTCCATCAGGTACAGGTTTCAATGTTTCAGGATCAAGTGCTCGCGCATATACCCACGGCGGAACACGTTTACGTTGCATCTCATCTTCAAAGAAACACGTGTTGAGTTCAACTTGATTAAATATATCGCGAATCTGACTAATATCACTGAGATTGAAAGTGTCGAATAAAAGATGATTAAAGTCGTTGCGTTTCAGGGATTCTTTTTCGTAACTTTTCCAGCCGCCCCCCGTTATGATATACAGACTTTTATCCCCAGAAAATGAGATATTTTTATCTTTCATATACTGGCAGAGCAAATAAATAAAGTATGGTGAACCGATAAGACAAATATCTTTCCCTTGATTTTTTATTCGTTCAAGACTATTCAATGTCTTAACAAAATCTATTCGCTCTTCTGTTACGGTAAATGTCGTGGGATATAATAATTCTACCAAGCTCATAACATATTTAAACCAAATGTTATGAGCATTAAATCTATCTGGCCCCAAGTTGACCAACTCCATTTGATGATCAAACCAACTACCAACATATTTCATGCCATAACTCACAGAGCCTAAGAGTCTCTCAATACTTAGTCTGTCACGCGCCACCTGACTTTTTAAACCACTCGTGCCACTACTGGTAAACCAACTTTCAATCTCGTTCTCCTGAGAAGTTAATAAGCGAGTAAACTTAAAAACTGATGTTGGGAATACAGGTATGTCATCAATTTCCGTAATATTATCATCTACTTTGTGTGCCTGACAGTAGTGACGGTATTCTTGACAATGTTTATAGTGATTACGAAATGCATCAAGCACAAGTTTGTTTCTGATTTTTTCCTGCTCATCGTAAGACCAGACTAATGGATCACTCGAAAAAATCAAATCATCAATTTCTGAGCTTGCTGTGATTTCTTGTTTATCAATATATGAAGTCATACCTGTTTTACCCCTCCCGATAATTTAGAGAGTATGGCAACATACGCTGCCATACTCTTTTACTACATGTGGTACTTTTTAATATTATCATTAACAATATTGATTACGTTTTTTTGGCGCATCAAGTCATTCATTGGTTCAAAGGATAGCAATACACCTTTTGCACCACACTTTTCAATTGCCAGCTTAGCCGCAGCTATACATTCCGTATAATCTCCGACAGCGTTTTCTGTGATTATCTCTTCAAGTTTATTTTCGAGATTTTCATTAGGATACATTTCAAGAACATAATCACGGATAAATTCCCGTGTCTCTTGTTTAGCTTTCTTACTATCTTCGTTATAGTTAACCAATACCATTAACTGATGATCTATCACTGATAAGTCAATGCCATATTTATCAGCAACAGCTTTATACCTTTCAGCATATTCATATCTAACATCATTGGAGTCATCCCACTTAAAGATGAGAGGAATGCCTTTTTTAGCAGCCCACTCAACAATATGATGACTGGTTGCTGTGACATATCTCCGAGGCCCGCCTTGGGTATAAGCATGGGGGTTTACAGATATTTTAGGGAAACTATAAAAATCGTTATCGGGATTACAATAGCCTGTTGTTAAAGCATCATTAATGATTTCATAACACTCTTCAAACAGTTGCTGTTGATATTCAACAGGGCGATTAAAAAGACGCATTTCATCTTTTTTTTCACAATCACTAAACCCTAAAATAAATCTCCCTTCGCTCAATTGATCCAATAAACAAGCCTCCTCCGCTATTCGGACAGGATGATGAGTTGTAATGATGTGATTCAATGAGCCAATTTTAATTTTTTCTGTTAAACCGAGCAAAAAACCAGAAACAGTCAGAGGAGCACCGACAATACCATTACCTGAAAAATGATTTTCATACACCAAAATCTGTTCAAAATTCAACGTGTCAACATGCTCCGTTATTTCCTGCATGCGAACTATACTTTGTTCTTGAGCAGTTGTTGAATTGATGAAGTTAAGGAAGAACAATCCAAATTTCATTTCTTTTTCCTTAGCTAATATAATAGCGATCGTTGTTTTTCTTTAAGAAACGGCATGACATCAGACTGGAAGAGCTTCATGGAGGCAATAATTTCGTCTACTGTTCCATTAGCTTCAAACCCACAACAGATATTTGATATTCCTGTGGCGTCAATGTCTTTTTGAATTATGTCAATGCATTCCTGCGGGGTTCCCACGGGATTGATTTCATAACTGTAATCAATGCGGCGATTAGTATCTTTATGTCCTTTTAATACAAAGTCACGCCACTGCCCTTTATTGAAATCATAACCTCTTGTTTTGTCTGAATCATCAAAAATAGTCGTGGCATTCACATAAGAGTCATACCAATACCCTAGAAAATTCCGACAAATCTCTTTCGCTTTATTTGAGTCATGATCTACAGATGTTATATATGATAAGCAATGGTCGATATTATGAATATCGTGCCCATATTCTTGAGCCACCTCGTTATAGAGCTCAAGTTGTGCTTTCTTTTCGTTAGTATTTATAATCCAACTTAATATCATCGGTAAACCAAATTGAGCGGCCCATTCAGTAGTCGAGGCTGATTCAGCAACCACATAAACAGGTGCTCCACCTTTACTATATGCTGTCGGGTTTACTTTTACCTTATGGAACTTGATATGTTCATTATCAGCTTCCATATATCCCTCTATCATTCCATTTTTTATCAACCCGTACCAGCATTCCGCTAAAGCGCGACTGTTATTCATATCTGTGCCAAATACGCGAAAGTCTTTGTTGTAAAGCCCCCGACAAATACCAAACCGAAATCGTCCTTTTGACATTTGATCCAATAAATTCACATCTTCAAGTTGGCGCACTGGATGAGCTGTGGGAAGAACAATAGCCGCAGTCCCTACATTCAATTTTTTGGTTGCACCAAGTAAATACGCAGCAGCGACATAAGGGTTACCAAGCAAACCAAACTCCGTGAAATGGTGCTCCAGTAACCATACAGTATCAAAACCACACTCCTCAGAAATACGACCTAATTTAACCAAACGTTTCATTACTTCTGTTTGAGAAAATTGGGGGGGTTGGTATGTAAGCAAAAAGTTTCCAAATTTCATAGTGAGTCCTTATATTGCTATTTGAGTGATAGTATTAACCATACCCGTTATCTTTCAAGTTGCCTCTTTGTTGGCTGCACTCACTCACCCCGGTCACATCGTTATCTATGCTCCCGGGGATTCGCTCCCTTGCCGTCGCGATACACCTTGAAATCCATAGGGTATATCTATCCCAATAGGTTTTAAGACAGCGAAATCGCTTGATTTTCAATCTCAATTTTCATTCGACGTTCATTGACTGTCGCAATAGTTAGATGTTCAAATGATGGTTCAATAATATCAACATCAATATCCAGACGATCATTATCCATCGCGATAGCGGCCTTCGTAACCGATTGATAAAAATTGCGTAAGACCACTAAGTTTTCACCCAAGTCATGAGAGCTTCCCAGCAAAGAATATATCTTGCATCGATTACTACGAATATTTGATAACAATGTGATAACTTCATCTTGCTTTACCCAATTGTCATTATTTGCAGTAAAAGCAATAAACGGTATATCAAGATACATCATGCTATTGATTGTAGAAGTTAAATCTTCCCAGCCAAAATCAAAGCAATCTCTCGCAAAGACTTCAGCACCCAATTTATGGCCTTCAAAATCCAGATTATTCGGCAGTTCATCAATGGGTAAACTGAGATAATCAAATCCTAAAGCTCTTTCAAGCGTATATCTTAAGTTAACAACACCGACCGCGGTGATTAAAAACGAAACATTAATTTCAGATAGACTTGCATAAACTATCCGTGCAGACAAGCTTGAAGCCAAAACACCACGGTTATTTATTTTTCGTGTATTTAACCAATCAACAACTGCTAATAGGCTCTGTTTTCCTATAGACATTGTAAATTCATCAATTGTCCCTGAACTCAACCCAACGTGGTGAAGTGAATCATAGCGAATCACATGAAACCCATTCTGCGATAAATATTCCGCCAGGCCAGCAAAATGATCCATCCTTCGGGCAAAGCCCGACGCAATAATAATGGTATTCTTTCTCTTTGAGCTGTTTTCTTCTGGCAGCGTTTCCCAAACATGAATTTTTTTATTTCCTTCAACACAAAGAACATGGTCGATGGTTTTATATTTGGATTTATTTTCCATACTTTTTACCTATTATGGGACAAATACAAGGAATTTATCTTCTTCCAGGAATCGAGTCTGTTCTATTTCAACAGCAACATCCTTAGCAGTATAGTTAGATGGCCTTTCATGAGAAATATATGTCACTAATCGTTGTAACGGTCTCATTCCATCATGAGATCCACCAACGCGAAATATGTTATTCATCCCTGCTTCTACAATCCTTTCTGCACCTTTTAGTGCTAATGCGTCTCGATATTTAAATGCTGATTCCCAAGGAAAAATAGATATGGTTTGCGTCTTATTTTTTTGAACATAAGGCAATATTTGCTCAATATTATCGACGTGATGAAGATACACACATCTGCCAAGTGGTTGATTAAATTCCACACCTGCATTTGATTCAATAATCATCCAACGTTGATGAATATCCACCTCTACTTTTAATCCAGCAAACAAGCTCTCTTTTTGGACTAAAGAATAGGCCGCCTTTTCATCAAAATCTTTTTTGGCGTTTGGTAATATATGCGCATATAGATTAAGTTTTTCTATCAACGCTAGCTTAAATTCTTCATAATGACTTCCCATGTAGTATATGTTTTGGGTGGAAAAACAAGCTCGCTGATCGTAAAAACAAATATCATGAGCCGCACCGGTAGCTGCTGATGTCAAGTCAACTGGGTCATCAATAATGCAAAAACTCTTCTTAGAACCAAATTTAATCACGTCAACATAAGGTGGCGCCTGTTCTACAGCCCAATTAATCGCATCTTCTCCTCCCCAAGCAACAATGACATCCGCATGTTGCATAATTTCTTTTGCGAGTGATGTATCCCCTTGATGTTGCCAATATACAACAGACAAAGAGCGCGTTATCGGGTGATTAGGGTCTACATCGATAAAGCTTAACGCTAATGCATGAGCTGTAAAAGGATCGGTTGATGATGTTTTTATAATACACTGATTCTTGGTTAAAATTGCGCGCAATATAGACATGATCCCAGATAATGGAACATTACCTGCCAACAGATGTACAGACTTACCTTTTGGGAAAGCCCTAATATAACTCTCATCCTGAGGTAGCCACTCATCCATGATATGGCGAGAACCAAGCTCATTATTTACAACATCATAAAGGCCACCTTTAGAACATAAAATCATAGATATCCAGTTGGCCTCTAGCTTTGCCATTTCTTCTGAATATCCCATATATTTTTTTAAGTCACGTATATATGTCCTGCGTCTTGAATATTCTTCATTTTTCCATCTTTGCCCTACCGTATAGAGAAAATTGACAATGTTATGCAACCGTAATTTATTATTTTCATTATAATCAATAATGTTTTTTACATGAGAATCATTCAATATTGGCAGGTAAACACTATTATCACCAAAGTCAATGGATTGCACTAAATCATCACTTTCAGGAAAGATTTCGACCTGGCCGTTAATAATGAATGAAATTTTTTTAGTCATATTTACCATCCATTTAATAGGGTAATTTCAACTTAAATTGTTGTTTAACCATCTTTGCAAACTGGTCGTACCAACTCTTACTTCTTGTATTTTTATATTAAGATAATGCAAGTAACAAAATATCCATAAAATTCAGATTCTGACTACCGGACTCCTGAGCTGTAAATTTCGTTAGGATTATGATAATAATATGAATTTTCTGCTCAAGGCTGTTAATGTGAATGAGTGGATCGTCAATATAATTTCTGCTCCAGTTTTAATACCTGTTAAAATAGCAAAGTAAAATTTTCATATCAACAAGATTTGTTAATGAAAAGTTTAAATTAAAAAAGTCACGCTCTTCTCTAATGTATGATAATACTTATGTAAATTATTAGCCTGAGTATTATTTCACAAATACCGATAGAAATAGATTGAATAGCAATCTAATTTTCACCGGCAGATTTTTAAAGAAGAGCTTAAATTCAAAATACTTGAGCTTTTTATTTGTATACGCCTACGATGGAGGGTTTATAACCCTCCAATTAAAACAATAAATCTAGCTACTTTTTGAGGCATGCTGCGGCTTGTCGCACAACATCGTAGTAGCTGGCTGGTAACGTCCCCATACGTGGCGTAACAGGGATTGGCAACGCACGCCAAGCTGGCGCGACTTCAAACCAGTTAGAATCATAAAACAGTTTTATTTCGTGGTTTAGATTGAATTTTGTGTCGTAAGCAAGACCTGTCAGTTCAAAATCTATGTCCGTTGTCTGAATAAGAAATTCGCCAGGGTAAATCTGATGGGTTTTCTGCGAGGTGCCGTAGACCACAATCACCGCGTGATCAGTCGGAGATACAGCAATTACTAACGCCGGTCGAGATTTCGGTCCCGGCGTCCCGAAGCTTTCAGGAAACCGACACCACACAATGCTGCCGATAGTGGCAAGGGGGATAAACCTGATCGTTTTGTGCTGCTGTGCCATCATTGCCTCTCGATCAGAACAGGCGTTGAGTAAAGTTATCATCCGCAATGTCGCTAGCGGCGCTCGCCTCACGGATGGCACAGATCTGCTCATTGCTCAATGGTCCGTCATCTTTCTCGTAGTGCGGTAGATACCGATCTGCAAAGTTGCGCAAGGCAAGGTGTGCGATCTCAGTTTTACTCATACCAGTGACTTTAACCAGTTCATCAAGCGTCCCGGCGCTGATCCCTGTGGGCGTATCCTGACTACGCAAGCGGATCAAGAAACTGGCTGTGGTTTTTCCTTGGGTATTGTGCATGGTGCGTTCTCCGAGTTATGCCAAAACAACGTATATCAATTCCATATCATGATAGCATATTGATATACCATTACCAAATCCCCATCACTTAATCAATTACCCTTCATTTTCCCAACTCTGGTGTAAGAATTTTTTTGCAAAAATAGACTCCCCGCTCATCCTTTCCAGAATTGAGTAAAATTGGATAGGACAAAAAAGCGAAAATGCTACCTCTGCACCAAAAAATGAAATCTCCGCAAAATATTAATTAACAACATTTCCCAACACCGATACAAGAGATTCAAACACAGATATTCCCTCACTCAAAACTTGCAAAAGTGTCTCATCAAGAAACTCAGCAGCTGCATATAAACGGTCAGAGAGCCGCCAGTAAAACAATCTTTGTTTTGCAAATAGACAGGATGTGTTTCTACATCATCAAATATCATCTCCAGATATTTTTTAA
Organism: Photorhabdus sp. RM71S; assembly: GCF_042879355.1. Classification (NCBI taxonomy): domain Bacteria; kingdom Pseudomonadati; phylum Pseudomonadota; class Gammaproteobacteria; order Enterobacterales; family Morganellaceae; genus Photorhabdus; species Photorhabdus sp. RM71S. The sequence continues at coordinate 81,489 of NZ_JBHFKV010000011.1, forward strand.
AATGACAAAGAAACACATTTGATCCCAAAATCAATTAACTGACATTTTAATCAGAAAGCCATCAGGGTTATTCTTTCCAGACAACAAACCCCTCAATATAAAGCTTATCCAGCGAAGTTTTCAAAAATGTTTCTATTGCAATTTCCGGTGACATAATAAGCGGCTGCCCCTGAATGTTAAATGAAGTATTCACCAGACAGCCATAACCGGTTATCTTCTGTACCTCTTTCAATAATCGCCAAAAAGTTGCGTTAAAAGTACGTTCAACAAGCTGAATACGCGCCGTTCCATCAGCATGAACAATACCAGACACCGGCCCCATCATTTCTGGTTTTACTTTGGCGGTGCAAAGCATATATCGAGTCGGCATTAAATTACGCGTCTCAAAAATAGTGTCGCAATCCTCATCCAAAATTGCCGGGGCAAATGGTCGGAAAGCCTCACGGAATTTCACTGTACTATTAATCCTATCCTTTATTCTTTCACCTGTTGGCAAAGCTAGAATCGAACGGTTGCCAAGTGCCCTCGGACCAAATTCCATTCGACCATGGAACCAGGCAATGATTTTATCTTCTGCGATATCTTTAGCCGCAGAAACAAAATAATCATCATTCAATCCCAAATAACGCCATTTCATTCCCGCATTGCCACCATGTCGGAATAATACATTGCGGACTTCATCGGTGGAGAAGCGTGGGCCAAGATAAGGATTAAAGCAAGGATCTACATCATTGTGGTAGCCACCAGCCACAAAAAGCGCAGCCCCCAAGGCCGAACCATCATCACCCGATGCCGGTTGGATAAAGACGTTTTCCAACCCATCAAGTTGACAAAGAACTTGGTTTGCTTTGCAGTTTAAAAATGATCCTCCAGCAAAACAGAGTGACGTTTCACCGGTTTTTTGCAGCCAATAGGTCACTAACTGTTTCAGCAACAGTGTAAATTTCTCCTGTAATCCAGCAGCAAAATCCTGATGAACATCCAGCAAAATGTTATCTTCACTTCTCGGTGTAAAACCAAACATATCGCTAAGTTGTGCCATTGCACCGGGAAAACCATATTCCGCATTGTCAAATGCTTTCGGTAACCAGTTTATCTGTATCGTTCCGCTCTCTGCATCGAATTGCGCTAATTCATTAAAAATATCGCGGTATCGCTCAGGGTTACCATACGCAGCAAGTCCCATGACTTTATATTCATCACTATTAAATACAAAACCAAGGAACCGGGTACAGATAGAATAAAATATTCCTAATGAAGAACTAATTGGCTGACTGTACAATTTCTGGAATTGCTGGCCTTTAGCAAGATAAACACTTAAAGATTCTATTTCGCCCATACCGTCTGAAATGACACATAGCGCAGACGGGAAGCCACTGGGATAAAAGGCTGATGCCGCATGAGCTAGATGGTGATCTACCCCCTGAAAACGTGATTCAATATTCTGCCATCCCTTATCAGCTAATGCATTAATCACGGTTTTTCCACTAAAAACCTCCTCGAATAACGCTTCATTAGACATGAAAAATCGGCGATAATTATCATAATTAAAACCGTGAGCAATAACCTGTATATCATCTTGCATAAGACCTGCTTCCGCTAAACAATAATTAATGGCATTAGCAGGAAACCGCCCTGTTCCTTTCTCTCCCATAAAGCGCTCTTCCGCCGCCGCTGCAACAATTTTTCCATCAATAATCACACAGGCCGCACTATCGACTCCCTGGCAAATACGTTCGTCTAATTTACTTACCTCTGGATTATTCTCTCGCAGAAAACGTTGAGCATTAGGAAGGCCACTGATACCTAATATAACCATTTTCTTCACCTCCAAATTGTTATTTTTCTTTCATAAAAATTAAACGCTCCCGGGAATTCGCTCCATTTCCGTCGCGATGCATCTTGAAATTGCCTGCAACAATTACGCCTATTGGGATAGACTCTCATTTACCCAAAAAAATAACTCATAAACGATATAAAATAAAGATATCTGATAATCAGTTTCAGCTTCTATTACAAATAGCGTAACCAACATTGAAATAATAACCAATAACCTTTTCTCATTAAAGCGATTGGCAATATTAGGCCAGGTAAAGAAATACATTTATTATAAATCCAACCCGCTATTCCAGCTAATTGATGAACGCATGCTTGCGGATCACGATTTATACCCGTCATCTTTCAAGTTGCCTCTTTGTTGGCGGCACTCACTCACCCCGGTCACATAGTTCGCTATGCTCCCGGGGATTCGTTCCCTTGCCGTCGCGATGCATCTTGAAATCCATAGGGTATATAATATTGTTATTAACCACTTAATCCCCCATCAATGCAAAGAGATGTTCCTGTGATATAGGTTGATGTACTCAACGTCCCCACACAAAAACTGGCAATTTCATTAACACCTGCCATTCGTTTTAATGCAGTGCTTCTAGCGAATTCCATCTTCTTTTCTGGAGAAATATGACGCAACATACCACCATCAACATATCCCGGCATTACAGTGTAGGCCCTAACATTAAAACGACCGTAGTCATTAGAGATGTTTTTTACCAATGCATTCATGGCTGCTTTCGAACAAGAATAAGCGATGGCGCCTGTCTCTACACGTAAACTTGCCGTAGAAGAAATAAATTGCATCACGCCATTACGATTCTTCATAAAATGTGGCAGCAAATATTTTGCTACTCTTGCTGCACCAAATAAGTTGACATTAAAAACATCATGCCAACCCTCAATATCTTGAGCATGTAATAAGCCATCCAATGACATTGCCGGCGTATAAATAACCGCATCAATACATTTTATTTTTTCAATGGCAATGCTAATGGCTTCTCTAACACTGTTATCCGACATAACATCTAAATAAATTTCTTCATTACGCGGTTTACGTGAAGTGCCTAATACCTGATAACCACTTGCAACCGCATGCTGGCAAATTGCATTCCCAATTTCACTTGATGAACCAATAATAAGTATTTTGCTATCATATTTGTGCATTTAAACATTCCCACCTTATCTAAAAGATATTTTCCAACAGTAATCCCTACTTTAAATAAAGCATACAGAATAAATATTATCTAAACAAAAAAACATTTTTAATTTATATATTATTAACGTATATATTTTTAGCTTACCTATTTTCAATTCACTTGTTCAATCTAATTCTATGAGTCACCCTAAATAATAGGGTGAGTTCTTATATCTGTCAAATTATTAATCTAATATTTAAGAGATATCAAAGCATTGGTTAAATTACACCCAAAAATTAAATAAAAAATATTATGCGTAAAAACATTCAATACAGCTAGTTTAATTCAGTCATAATCAATACTTGTGGTGAATGCATAATTAATTATTTAACTTTCTAACAATAACAATTAAAAATTACAATCAATTATGTGAATCCAAATAGCTTCAATTTTAAAAATATTAATTAAATGCTTTATGAAGTTAATTCAATAATATTCACCAATAAGAATAGACACTTAATAGAATCGGTTTCAGCCTATTTTATGGCGATAAGAACACTATTCTCCCTTTTACTTTTCACTTTCCTGACGTTAAGCTATTAACATTAAGTTTGATCTATAGCGCTATCGCTTTGAACTAAAAGCACTATTTTTACAATTCGGTCTTGCAATTTGGTTGTAACAACCTTATTGCTTTTTCCCTCTATATTTTTGGTTTATGCACAGATGAAAACTCGTAGAATGAACGGTATACGGCCGTTTAGTGCTGTAATTGATGCTTGTTGGAAGGAATCTTACTCTTTTGCTCGTTTAACTAAAGATATTATTGCCGGTATTACTGTCGGTATTATCGCCATCCCGCTCGCGATGGCGCTAGCCATCGGGAGTGGTGTCGCGCCACAATATGGGCTTTACACCGCCGCAATTGCCGGGATAGTTATCGCGATAACCGGCGGTTCACGCTATAGTGTTTCCGGCCCTACCGCCGCTTTCGTTGTCATTCTCTATCCGGTCTCTCAACAATTTGGTCTGAGTGGTTTGCTCATTGCAACATTAATGTCAGGCATTATTTTGCTGGTGATGGGGTTAGCCCGCGTTGGTAAATTGATCGAGTATATTCCGCTACCCGTAACACTCGGTTTTACTTCTGGGATCGCGATAACTATCGCAACCATGCAAGTAAAAGATTTTTTTGGTCTGCAATTGGAACATATGCCAGAGAATTATATCAATAAGGTTGCGGTTCTGTTTCAAGCTCTGCCAACGCTGTATTTGAGTGATACGCTGATTGGCCTGACGACACTTGCCGTTCTGATTTATTGGCCTAAGCTTGGGCTGAAATTACCCGGGCATCTTCCTGCTCTCATTGCAGGAACTGCTGTAATGGGGATCATGAACTTATTCGATCAACATGTTGCTACTATTGGTTCTGAATTTAGTTATATATTGAATGACGGTACACAAGGACAAGGCATCCCACCCATCCTACCGCAATTTGTTTTACCGTGGCATTTACCTGATATGGATGCTCATCAGGTTGATATCAGTTGGGCAACAATTTCAGCCCTATTACCCGCCGCCTTTTCAATGGCAATGTTAGGCGCGATTGAATCACTGCTTTGTGCCGTGGTTTTAGATGGTATGACCGGTAAGAAGCATCACTCAAACAGTGAATTGATTGGCCAAGGATTGGGAAATATTGTCGTGCCATTCTTCGGTGGTATTACAGCTACCGCCGCAATCGCCCGTTCAGCCGCCAATATTAGAGCCGGCGCAACATCACCGGTTTCAGCCATTGTTCACTCTCTGCTCGTCTTATTAACTTTACTGGCATTGGCGCCCATGCTTTCCTATCTTCCTCTGGCCGCTATGTCCGCCTTGTTGCTCATGGTCGCCTGGAATATGAGCGAAATACATAAAGTTATCGATCTGATCCGCCGTGCACCAAGGGATGACATTATTGTGCTGGTACTTTGTATGTCGCTCACCGTACTGTTTGACATGGTTATCGCTATTACGATTGGTATCGTATTAGCTTCACTGCTGTTTATGCGTCGGATAGCCAATATGACTCGCATCAGTCAATTGCCACAAACAAATGTCGATAAAGCTCTGCTGGTTGTTCGTATCAATGGCCCGCTATTCTTTGCCGCCGCTGAACGTATCTTCACAGAATTAAAGGAAGAAAGCGCCAATTATCAGACAATCCTCATGCAATGGGATGCCGTGCCAGTACTGGATGCGGGTGGGCTGCATGCTTTCCAACGTTTTATTGATGAAGTGGGTAAGGATAAATATATTGCTGTTTGTGATATTCCATTTCAGCCGTTAAAAACATTGGCCAGAGCCAGAATCCAGTTGGTTGAAAATCACCTTAGCTTCCATGCGACATTACCACGAGCAATGGAAGAGTTGAATTTCAATGGCAAAATGGATAGCTGAAATTGCCAGATAAAAGTTTGCTAGCTCTGTTTCCAATAACTCTTTTTTCAATAACTCTTTTTTTTAAAATCATGGCGCTGTAAACCAGCGCCAAATCTATTCATCACCAAATCTCGTCATCATTTGATGTCATGGCATCAAAAAGCCACTTTATTTACTGGTATCCAGTTGAGGGAAGCTTTTCACCACATCATCAATTGCTTTCATCTGGCTCAAAAATGGTTCAAGTTTTGCCAACGGCAATGCTGATGGACCATCACACCTCGCATTCGCAGGATCAGGATGAGCTTCAAGGAACAGGCCAGCAATGCCGACTGCCATTCCCGCACGCGCCAGTTCAGCAACCTGAGCACGACGACCACCAGACGCAGCACCAAATGGATCGCGGCATTGGAGTGAATGGGTGACATCAAAAATGACCGGATGCCCCCCCGTCGCCTGAGCCATAACATTGAAGCCCAACATATCCACCACCAAATTGTCATAACCAAAGTTACTGCCACGGTCACATAAGATCACCTGATCGTTGCCGCCTTCTTTGAATTTATCCACAATATTTCCCATCTGACCCGGGCTAATAAACTGGGGTTTTTTAACGTTGATTACCGCGCCGGTACGCGCCATCGCCTCAACTAAATCAGTCTGACGCGCCAGAAATGCTGGCAGTTGGATAACATCAACCACTTCCGCCACTGGCTGGGCCTGTGCCGACTCATGCACGTCAGTGATGATTTTCACACCGAAAGTTTGTTTCAATTCCTGAAAAATCTTCATTCCCTCTTCCAGACCGGGGCCGCGGTAAGAGTGAATTGATGATCGGTTTGCTTTATCAAAGGAGGCTTTGAAAACATAAGGAATGCCCAATTTTTGTGTCACTGTCACATAGTGCTCACAAATACTCATGGCCAAATCCCGTGACTCAAGGACATTCATACCACCAAAGAGAACAAACGGTAGATCATTCGCGACCTTGATATCACCAATATGAACCACTTTCTGTTGCATACTTATACCTTCCGTTAGGGACCAATAAATTAATGAGATAAATCAGTGCAGTGCGCTATTCATCAGTGCAAAACAATATTTCAATACAAAACAATATTTCAATGTAAAACAAGGCATTGCTGCTGAATGGCGTATATCTGCATTCTGACCATTTCTGCCACCGGGTCCTCCGGGCAGTGCTCCACAAAATAATTTAAATCAGAAACCGCAATATGATTACAATCAAGTTCCGCATAAATCAGCCCCCTATCACGTATTTCATAGGGGTTATCGGGATCAAATATCAGCACAGCTTCACTCGTTCTCAGTGCCAGTTCCATTTGCCCTTCGTCCATTAACGCGACTTTTATTGTATCCAGCACTTTACGTACAATGCTGGCGTTATCAGCTCCTTGCAAATCATCGGCTGCTAATTTAGCTGTCTGACTAATGTTACCTTTAAGCCACACATCAAGCACATATTCACTTAACGCTTCACCATTGAGTGGATTAATAAACCTCGCCGTGTTATCTGGATAATCAACACGCAAAATCAACTGTGTTGGAAAAACAACCGGCATAAACGGTAGCTCTAAAGCCTGAGCAATATGGATAAGAATTACCCGTGACTGCTCCCCGCCGTAAACGGCGAGGCTTCCCACTTCCTAGGCCGCAGCCGTCTGTGCGACGGATTTACGCAGGCCTCCATGGGCAGAAACGACGAGTCCCGCCGCCTGTAATTCAAATATGCCTTGCTGTTTAATATTCAGCGCAGCGTTGAGATCCCGATCGTGCTCTGTGTGGCATGCCGGACATTGCCAGAGCCGTTTGTGGAGCGGCATTTCCGGCATCTTATGACCGCAACAATGGCAGGTTTTCGAGCTGGCAAACCATTGATCCAGCTTCACCAGATGAACACCTGTTTCTGCCGCCTTGTATTCCAGTTTGGTGATGAATCCAGCCCAACCAGCGTCCCCTATGGAACGTGCCAGCCTGTGATTTTTCATCATGTTCGCCGCTTTCAGCGTCTCGACAATTACCGCTTGGTTTTCGTCAACAATTGCGCGAGATAATTTATGTTGAAAATCGGCACGGGCGTTGGCTACCCGTTCGTGAACTGCTGCAAGCTGTATGCGGGCTTTACATCTGTTGGCACTTCCCTTTTTCTTACGGGAAAGCGCTTTCTGCTTCCGTCGTAGATTGTGGCTGGCATTGATCAGATGGCGGGGATTGGCAATCTTATTACCGTCCGATTTGATGGCAAAATGCGTCAGCCCCATATCCAGACCGGTAACATTTGCTATCAGGGTTGGCTTCGCTGGTGCTTCTATCTGCTCGTCACAGAGTATCGAAGCGTAATATTTTCCCGTTACGGAACAGCTCAGAGTAATACTTTTCACTGAGCCAGAGATTTCACGGTGTAAACGCGCTTCAATCGGCGAAATTTTCGGGATTTTGATCGCGCCATCAAGCACTTTGATTCCAACACAATGATAGCTTGATTGTCTGCCGTGTTTGCGTTTGAACGAGGGATAACGGGCTTTTAACTGCGGATTGAAAAAGTTGGAAAAAGCAACGTCGAGATTGATAACCGCCTGTTGCAACGCAATGGAGTCATATTCTTTTAGCCATCCATATCTACGAGATTTTTTCGCTACGGCAAGCAAGGGTTTGAGATCTTTCCGCGGATTTAAATTTACGCCGTGTCGCTGGTAAGCGTGTCTCTTAATGCTCAGGGCTTTGTTGTACGCGAAACGAACCGCACCGAACTGGGCATTGAGATATTCAGCCTGTTCTTGTGTCGGATATACACGGACTTTCGTGGCTCTTAACATAATCAGCGCTCGTTGATATACGCTATTTATTTTAACAGGTTAATGGTAAATATCAATTGAGTAATCATCATGAATCCCTTGAGGGCTTTCTTCGGAAGCGCCATAGTGTAAGTCAACTGGTCGTGCATCTGATCTTGACGACAACGTATCGACGCAAGCTATTTGACGGACAGATGATCGCTCAGCTGCGTGAGGCTTTTGGTTCAGCAGCGGCAAAACTTGAATGCGACATTATCGAGATGGACGGCGAACGAGACCACGTCCATTTGCTGATAGCCCATCCGCCCAAACTGGCGGTCAGTGTGATGGTCAATAATTTAAAATCGGTATCGTCGCGCCTGCTTCGTCAGCAAAATACCCATTTGCGGATGCAGAGCAAAACGGGGCTGCTGTGGTCACGCTCTTATTTTGCCTGTAGCGCCGGTGGTGCCACGATAGAAACGCTCAAAGCGTATGTGCTCAGCCAGAATACCCCGGAGTAGCCAGCCCTAAAGCCCTTCGGGCTTTTCGCCTTATATCCCCGCCCGCACTGGGCTAGGGTTTACGGCGGGTCTTGCTAAAACAACAGAGGAACCTTGGCGGGTTTGCAGTACTTTATCTAGCCATAATGTATCCGACAGACAATAAACACCGCGGGCACCGCCGAATTTCCAGCTTTGATAAAAAAGTCTCAGTAATTTTTCCAACCGTTCTTCTATATTTAGCTGCAGAGATATTTCACGTCTGGCTTCATCAATCAATGCTTGAAGCTGCATTTCCACTGAATGCTGAGGAAAATCAGAACGTAATGTTCGGGAAATTAACAGGATACCGCTACTTAACGATGTATTATTAAATTCATAATCAGCTATGGCTTTCATCACTTTTCCACTGACCCAGTGTTATTCGCTCATTACCGCCATAATCCTGAAAAGTAGCCACCTGCCGATAACCACTTTCAGAAAACAGGCTTCTTACAACATTTCCCTGTTTCCAACCATGTTCCAATAACAACCACCCACCAGGTAACAAAAAATGGCGAGATAGATCAATAATGGTATTTAGATCAGCAATTCCCTGTTTTGCCGCAATTAATGCACTATCTGGCTCAAACCGAACATCGCCCTGAGATAGATGTGGATCGGTTTCATCTATGTAAGGCGGATTACTGACAATCATACCAAACTGTTGATTATTCAACGAAGAAAACCAATTACTTAACAAAAAATCCACATTTTGTATTTTGAGTTTTTCAGCATTGCCCTGCGCCAGCATCACCGCATCAGGATTGATATCAACCCCGGTAACCCGGCAATCAGGGCGCTCACTCGCGATTGCCAATGCAATTGCGCCGGTTCCCGTTCCCAAATCCAGAATGTGGCAAGGTGTCAACGATAGCCGTTCAAGCGCCTTTTCTACCAGACATTCTGTGTCAGGACGCGGGATTAACGTAGCGGGAGAGACATTTAATGGCAACGACCAGAATTCACGCTCACCGGTGATGTAGGCAATGGGTTCACCTTTCACCCGACGAGCGAGTAAAGTCTCCAACTGGCTGAACTGCTCTGGAGCCAGCTGCGTTTCACCGAATGCCAATATATAAGTTCGGGAATGGTGAGTGACAAACCCCAACAAAATTTCCGCATCTCGTTTAGGAGTGTCACTTGCCGATAACTGTCTTGTGGCTTGTTTAAGCCAAGATAGATAATCCATCAATCCTGCTCTGACAAAGCCGATAATAGATCAGCCTGATACTCATTCACGATCGGCTGAACAAGCATATCCAATTTGCCTTCCATCACTTCATCAAGGCGGTACAAAGTGAGGTTAATGCGGTGATCCGTCACCCGTCCTTGCGGGAAATTGTAAGTACGATTGCGATCTGAACGATCACCGGAACCCAGCAAGTTACGGCGCTCAGAAGCTTCCGCTTCCTGACGTTTACGAACCTCAGCAGCGCGAATACGGGCCGCCAATACAGACATCGCTTTCGCTTTGTTTTTATGCTGTGAACGTTCATCCTGACATTCAACGACAATGCCAGTTGGAATATGAGTGATACGGATGGCTGAATCCGTGGTGTTTACATGCTGTCCACCCGCCCCCGATGAACGGAACGTATCAATACGCAGATCACTTGGACTGATTTCCGGCAACTCGGCTTCCGGGATCTCGGGCAAAACCGCAACGGTACAAGCAGAAGTGTGAATACGCCCTTGCGATTCAGTTTCCGGTACACGTTGAACACGATGACCACCCGATTCAAATTTTAAATGACCATAAACCTGCTCACCGGAAACTTTAGCAATAATTTCCTTATAGCCACCATGCTCACCATCGTTAGCACTGATGACCTCAACTTTCCAACGACGGGATTCAGCATAACGGCTGTACATACGAAACAGATCCCCGGCGAAAATAGCCGCTTCATCACCACCAGTTCCTGCACGCACTTCAAGAAAACAGTTACGCTCATCATCAGGATCTTTCGGCAACAGCAACAATTGTAGTTGCTGCTCTAATTCTTCATTGCGAACCTTAGCGTCCCTGATCTCTTCCTGTGCCATTTCCCGCATTTCAGGGTCATCAAGCATTATTTCAGCTGCTTTAAGATCATCCTGAACAGCACACCAGGCCTTAAAACAGTTCGTCACATCAGTCAGTTGAGCATATTCCCGCGACAAAGCACGAAAACGTTCTTGATCAGCAATCACATCGGCATCACCGAGATGAGCCAAAACTTCCTCGTGACGTTCTTGCAATGCTTCCAATTTAGCAACAATAGAAGGCTTCATTCTTGGTTTCAGACCCTATTCCGAGATATGGTTAATTATGTTCCAGCCCCAGGCTGTCACGTAATAAATTAAGACGCTCCAGGTCACCATTGCTGGCTGCTTGCTGGAGTGATTTGGTAGGAGCATGTATCAGGCGGTTCATCAATTGATGAGTCAATTGATTGATTGCCTGTTCTACGTCAGCTCCCTGATTGATAGCAGTCAGTGCCTTAGCAGCCATTTCAGCTCGCACCTGTTCTGCCTGATTACGATACTCACGGATTGAATTCACTGCGCCTTGCGAACGCAACCAGTCCATAAAATAACGGCTTTCCTGCTGAACAATACATTCAGCCTGCACCGCCGCTGCTTTGCGCTGCGCAAGATTCTGCTGAATAATTGCCTGCAAATCGTCAACACTGTAGAGATAGACGTTATTGAGTTTTTCCACATCAGGCTCTATATCACGAGGAACCGCAATGTCAATGAGCAACATCGGTTGGTTACGGCGTAACTTTAATGCACGTTCAACCATCCCTTTACCGATAATAGGCAACGGGCTGGCAGTCGAACTAATAACAATATCAGCTTCAGCTAAACGTATGTCAATTTCAGGCAAGGTGATCACTTCCGCCTGAACTTCATCAGCCAATATCTGTGCTTTCTCTTTTGTCCTGTTAGCAATCATCATATGGTGCACACGATGCTCTTTCAAATGACGAGCCGCTAGCTCAATTGTTTCTCCGGCACCAACCAGCAAAATATTCAGTTCAGAAAGTGATTCAAAAATCTGCCGCGCCAGAGTACAAGCGGCAAATGCAACAGAAACCGCATTCGAACCAATCTCTGTTTCCGTTCTGATGCGCTTGGCGACAGAAAATGATTTCTGAAATAGTCGCTCCAGTTCACTCGATAAAGAGCGGCTGTGCTGCGACTCGGCAAATGCTTTCTTCACTTGCCCAAGAATCTGAGGTTCTCCAAGCACCAACGAGTCCAGCCCACTCGCCACTCTCATCAAGTGGCTAACAGCTTCATTATCACAATGCCAGTAAATACTGGATTTTAGATCTCTGGGATTGAGTTGATGATATTCACACAACCAGCCAATTAACTGCTCATACAGATTATCTTGCTGTTCTACGCTGAGATAAAGCTCTGTACGATTACACGTTGACAACACAACCCCCCCTTTCACCAGGGGATGCTGGAGGAGGTTATCAAGCGCTTCACCAATCGTGTCTGGAGAAAAAGTCACCCGTTCACGCAAGGATACAGGAGCCGTTTTATGGTTAATACCAAGTGCTAACAAAGTCATATCAACTTCATTGAGTTATCAGCAGAGAGACAGTTCATCATAAAAAACATTCTATACCCGTTATCTTTCAAGTTGCCTCTTTGTTGGCTGCACTCGCTCACCCCGGTCACATAGTTCGCTATGCTCCCGGGGATTCACTCCCTTGCCGTCGCGACGCATCTTGAAATCCATAGGGTATATATTGATGAAATCATCACCCTTAATAAGGACTCTTATAAGCTGTGCATTCTACTTGATACCTCAGCTCAATAAAAGACAATCAGCAGTGTCTGATATCATTATTCAGAACATTTTTTTGAAATTTAACTGGATTAATAGTTCATTCTTCATTATTAAGTGATGTAAAAGTTTTCACGTTATTAAACAGGGATTACCGATGAAGCCAATACAAAAATTATCACTATTCCGCCTATTGCCGCTCTCTTGTGTACTGTTGACCGCCTGTACATTAACGCAACCTGGCGGAACAGGTTCGGCGGATTCTCCCCAATGGCGAGCACATACCCAACAGCTACAGCAATTAAATCAATATCAAACACGTGGATCTTTTGCCTATCTGTCTAATGAGAAAAAAGTTTATGCCCGCTTTTTCTGGCAACAATATCATCCTGAACGCTACCGTTTATTACTGACTAATCCGCTAGGCAGCACTGAATTAGAGCTGCTCGTTCAGCCAGACATGACGCAATTAACCGATAGCCAAGGTAAAAAATATTTCAGTGATAATCCTGAAAAGATAATTTATCAGCTCACCAATATGGATATTCCATTAGATAATTTGCGGCATTGGATAACAGGTTTACCCGGTGATGCCAAAAACTTTAAACTGGATGCTAACCATCTATTGAAAACCGTCAATTACCAGCAACATGGCGCGACATGGCAGGTTAATTATCAATCCTACGATACCTCAACAACCCTCGCCCTTCCCAACCGTCTGGAACTGATTCAGGGTGATCGCCGCATTAAACTGAAAATGGATAACTGGACCACAAAATAATGACATTAACTTGGCCCTCACCGGCAAAACTTAACCTATTTCTCTATATCACCGGTCGTCGAGCTGACGGTTACCACCAGTTGCAAACGCTATTTCAATTTCTTAATTATGGTGATGAAATTACGGTTACCCCTCGTCAGGATAATGAAATCCGTTTACTGACACCCGTAGAGGGGGTGGAACACGATAACAACCTGATTATTCGCGCAGCACGTCTTTTACAATCCTACAGCGACAAACACCATACAGGTATTGCTCATAAAGGTGCTGATATTCAGATCAACAAACGTCTGCCAATGGGCGGTGGGTTAGGCGGAGGTTCATCCAATGCGGCTACCGTACTCATTGCCCTGAATTATCACTGGCAAACCGGTTTCACAGACGAAACACTGGCAGCCCTCGGCGTGAGCCTTGGTGCGGATGTGCCCATCTTTGTCAAAGGGCATGCCGCATTCGCAGAAGGTATTGGTGAAATCCTGCACATAGCAGAGCCGGAAGAAAAGTGGTATCTGGTTGCGCATCCTGGTATTGAAATCTCAACTCTGCGTGTCTTCACAGATCCAGAATTAAAACGTGATACGCCAATTCGCCCTCTGACCGCATTATTAAAGGCTCCGTACGTAAATGATTGTGAATCTCTTGTAAGAAAACGTTTCCGTAAGGTTGAACAGCTTCTTTCATGGCTGCTAGAATACGCGCCGTCACGCCTGACCGGAACCGGTGCATGTGTATTCGGTGAGTTTGAATCAGAAGCATCGGCCCGTAAGGTGTTAAATCAAGCCCCTGAGTGGTTGCAGGGTTTTGTTGCGCGTGGCGTTAACAATTCACCTTTGCACAGTTTCCGCTCTGGGATACCCGTGTTATTGAACCAATGAATAAATATGTTATTTAGCATTGGTCAACAATATCTCTCTGGACGCAAGCCTGAGGTCTTTCTCGTGCCCGATATGAAGCTTTTTGCTGGTAACGCTATCCCGGAACTAGCACAACGTGTTGCCAACCGCCTGTACACTAATCTTGGAGATGCTGCTGTCGGCCGTTTTAGCGACGGTGAAGTCAGCGTGCAAGTTAACGAAAATGTGCGCGGTGGTGATATTTTCATCATCCAGTCCACTTGTGCACCGACTAACGACAACCTGATGGAATTAGTCGTTATGGTTGATGCACTGCGTCGTGCTTCCGCAGGACGTATTACCGCAGTAATCCCTTATTTCGGTTATGCTCGTCAGGACCGTCGAGTCCGTTCCGCCCGTGTGCCAATTACCGCCAAAGTTGTTGCAGACTTCCTGTCCAGTGTTGGTGTAGACCGCGTACTGACTGTTGACCTGCATGCTGAGCAAATCCAAGGTTTCTTTGATGTTCCGGTTGATAACGTATTTGGCAGCCCAATTCTGCTGGAAGATATGCTACAGAAAGAGTTAGAAAACCCTATCGTTGTTTCCCCGGATATTGGCGGGGTTGTCCGCGCACGTGCTATTGCTAAGCTGCTGAATGATACGGATATGGCAATCATCGATAAACGCCGCCCACGCGCTAACGTTTCTCAAGTGATGCATATTATCGGTGATGTCTCTGGCCGCGACTGCGTGCTAGTCGATGACATGATCGATACCGGCGGCACCTTATGCAAAGCGGCTGAAGCATTAAAAGAACGCGGAGCAAAACGTGTCTTTGCCTATGCTACTCACCCGATTTTCTCCGGCAATGCGGTGGACAACATTAAAAACTCGGTGATTGATGAAGTGGTTGTCTGTGACACCATCCCATTGTCTGCTGAGATCAAAGCGCTCAATAAAGTTCGTACTCTCACTTTGTCCGGTATGCTAGCTGAAGCGATCCGGCGTATCAGTAATGAAGAGTCAATTTCTGCGATGTTTGAGCACTAATAAATAAGTTGTACTCATATATCGCTATTTAAGAAAAAACCCGTTGTACAAGAGCTTCAACGGGTTTTCTGCTTACTCTGGAAGAATAATACTTCTCCATTTTTGTTATGGATACCGATGACTACTACGACGATAACGCTCATCATAGTTTCTTAGCCACCAGTAACGATCTGCCACACCTTCCCGGCCTCCCACACCGGCACCAGCCAACCAAACAAGCGCACCAATAAAAACGCCCAATAGCGCTGCTTCAGATAAAAACTCAGGCCAGCCAAAACCGAAGATGTGAGGCAGTAATGTATAAGCCAGGCTACTCACTATGGTGAACATACCGACACCCATCAATACATTACCGACTATGAAGGCACTTTGACGTTTCATATGTTACCTCCAACACTCTTCGTGAATACACACTCTTCGTGAATACACACTCTCCGTGAATACACACTCTCCGTGAACACTAAGAACCGAAAATTCAACAGCTAACGTTAATTGACTCTATATAACTTTATAGCCTATTTATAGTATAGCCCTATTTCATAAAAGGTCATTGCGGACGCGATCACAACTAAAGGAGATTTAATAACAATTCCCTCATCATTGTGAGAAATAACATGAAGAAATAATGAGTTAGATAGCCTGAACTTCACTTAAAGAGAAGTTCAGGTTTTTAACTAAATATTGATGTATAACAATGATAGTTGTGAAATTCCATCCAGGTTATATATCTTTAATCAATAATAAACCACGCAATCAGTATCTCCTAAATATCCAGCGTCTAATACAGTAATGTGTTTAACGTTATCGGTACTCGAGAATGTATCCGATCATCCAGGCAACCTATACCAATTGCTGTATATTCCATTTTAGGCGGTTCATAACGATATGAAGATCCAATGTAACTAGAATAAATTTTAAAGCTAAAACATCCATTTATATCGGTAATGATATCTTTGCCATCATCAGCCAGCGATATAAAAAGCCCCGTAGATACTGATATGACTATATTAGGTTGACCTATATCATTTTTATATAAATATCCAGATACAACACCGTAGTCAAATGAATATATTACAGGTGGATATTCTGTGATCTCTAACCGATATGGATTATAGGTGAAACACACAATTGTAGCCTTTATGATATCTCCCGATTGTGCCGTGAGTGTCACCTCTCCAACGTTATCAGATCGTATTGAGACGGATATTTTACCATCTTTATCTGTTACACCCCATGATGGATATATCGTTGCTTCACTATCAGCATTGAAGGTTACTTTTTGGTTTTTAATTCTGTTACCAGACTTATCATACGCAGTTGCAATTACTATATTTTTATCGTTGCTATTAGCCCATGCATCATTTTTTTCTCGGTTAAGCTCAAGAGATGCCACGAATTGAGGAACAGCAGTAAACTCGACCTGGAGAGGAGGGACTTTTATTTGAGTATCATCCTCTAAACAAGCATATACATTCCCTTGACACGGAGTTGAATCAATAGAGATTATTTCAACTGATACCTTACCCATTACTCCCGTACTTTTTATAATTGTACGATCATTATTCTCCTTAAATACCATAAATTCATTATCTAATGTGAAAGTTACATTCGTTTCATGAGATAAATAACCACCTTGAGTTACTTTTATACCGATATATATAGACTTATCCGCAGTCTCCGTTTTTTCACTCGATACCCAATTTAATTTTTTAGCCTCTTTTGGTGCTTGTTCGTCATTCATTTCATTCTCCTAATTTATCACTATCATGTATATTTATATATATTACCATCGATTTAAAGTTAAAAAATAAAATGATTTCAATTTGATAAAATTATGCTAATTAACAATATTCCTTACACTAAATAGAAGGAAAATGTTTAAAATTAATAGAAAATTGAATCGACTTATCAATATCGGGTAAACTTATTATCACATTATTTTTTTCTGCTTTGGTATTAGTTATATGGAAAGTTGTACAACCATCTTTACTAATCGCAACCTGCAATTCTCTCTCGTTATCACCAAAACCTGAAATTATCGCGGAGCCATCAGTACGAACAAGTAATCTTTTACCGGAATAGACAGTACGGTCCACAATAACATAACCACTACACACACTCACGCCATCAGCAGGTACTTCCGAGGTAAATGCGTAAGCTTCGATAATATCTCTTCCATCTCTCCACTCGCTAAATATTGCCTGCCCTACACCCGGTGTTATAGCCCCATCCTCCGCAGAAACAGTACAGCGAAAACTACCCGCTTCCTCAGATTGCAAATGGAAATAAGCCAACCCGAAACTATCGGGGGCAAATTGATATTTTGTACCATCCCCTTCAACAATACTTCCTGATTCAACCCTCGCCAATAAACTCTTTCCTGGCGGCCCATAAACCGCAACCAAGTTTTTCGGTTTTATTTTAGGATATTTATTAGATACCATCGGCGCACCTTCACTAATTGATATCATGACAGATGACATATCCGTTAGCGATAATATCACTGAACCTGGAGCAGAAATAGTATTGCCAACCTCATAATACCCTGTTCCCACGCCTTCCTGCCCCAAACAAAGCACGTTTTCCACCGGCACCACTAAAGAAACATAACCCTGCTTAACATCCTCGTCGCTTACTGTTATTGGTTGTGCATCCCAAGCCGCCCGCGCAATTAAATCATAGTTAAAATTATGTCCTTGCCAATGGAATATGACGCTATCTCCTTTCCGCATCTGCCGATAACTGATATGCACATTTAACCCACGATGTTGCACAAGAGATGAATAGTGAATAACGCCAGATGTTGAATCTGGATAAATTGATGGTAATAATTTTATCGATGGAGAATTAATAACTTTAATAACAGTCGGTTCAGAGAAATCTTCATTCTCGAAATCATCAGCTGATGTATAAGTCACATTATAGCAACCATCAGGTATTTCAGAGAACGGCATAGTTACAGTAAAAAAATCAAGATCAATATTCTGAACATGATATGGTCGAGAAAAAATTCCCCCAACACTTACCACTATCACATCCCAGATTTCTATATCCTCATAATAGGGTACCTTGATAATTAAATCTTGGTTCTGTTGAACAGAAACATCAATCAAACCATTATTATCTGCTTGCGGCAATTTTGGCGACGATAAAGGAATGAGAGTATTGTCGTTATTAGTAATCATATTTCACCTCCCATTGGAATCGGTCTGAATGATAAAACAAAATTGACTTTATCCCCTGAATCTGAACCAGGCGCTGTTAGCCAAACATTAACTTTACCTACTGTATCGCTAGTCACATTCACTGTCGCACTACCATCCTCTTTTAATGGAATATCGGCCCAGTCTTTATTATAACCATCGATAACTGCATTATTATTAACTCTTATACGGATTTGATTAATATCATCATTATTTTCACGATCAATAAAAAGATAGATCGAACAAGGCGTCTTCCCATCTGCCGGAGCACCTGTAGTATAATTATAGGCGGTAAATATTATAGCCTCATCAGACTGACGATAATTACCAAAAATAAGCGGGAAAGATATTACCTTATTGATGTCCTCTTGTGGGGAAATCATCACAAAAGCCGAAAATTCTTCATTATTTTCAATATTTTTATGTTCAAACGGAGAACGAACATAAAAATGCCCTTTTCCAGTCTCATCTAACGTCAATGTGATCTGATCTACATCAACATTATCGTCTACAATAAAAGCACCGATAGATGTCGTAGCATAGAATTTATGTCCAGGTAGACCATATATAGTCACAATATTTTTGGGATTAAGATTAGGATAATTGGTTAAATCACTTTTTGCCGCGTTTTCTGTGATAATCACACTTGATATGCCGTTATTCATACTGTCACCATTAACTCCATGATTTATTAATTGAAAATAAAATGATAACGCTTAATAAAATATTATAGTTACGCAATAAAGAAATCGCCAGTTTACAAATAAGAAATATGCCCGGAAAAATGGAAAATGCTCAAGTATTTTCCAGCAAATAAATAAAAACTCAATCAGTTAAATTTATTGTCCAGGGGGAACCGTATCAATGCGTCCAAACCAAATCTTGGAGTCCTTTATTCTTACACTGTAAGTGATATAAACTAATCCTGGTCCACCACGATATGAGTCTACACCCGTAAAAGGTGCCTGACCAAGCAGAATAATAGCCTCTCCAGCCGCCACTTCGTCGGCAGTTACCGTATGAGGTTCTAGAGAATAAATTTTTGAAGATGGACTATGATTGACAACACCATTAACGTAAATACGTACATTGATAACACTATCCACGTCTATTCCATTTTTTTTACCCACAGCAATATGTGCATCCAGCCCTCCCCCTAAAATTTTTGCAAGATTGATCTTACCTCTCTGTCCAAGTTCGATCTGATCTTTATGAGTGAAAATTCTAGGCGCTGCTAATGTACGCCTAATCTCTGGTGGCTCATTCGGTACTGACCTCGTTAAATCAAAATAGAGGGCAGATGACATCGTTACATTTCCCGTTGTATCAGCCCTATAATAATATAACTCATTATCGCCAATATTTGGAATACTGGCATATGGGACTGAAATAAACGGATTATTCAACTGATCCAGATCAGTAATGACAGCAGACACACTTGGCGTTTCATCATTATCTTCTCTGATCATTAAGAAAATTCTATCTCTCGGTTTAACTCTCTCATAAAATGGGATACTCACATGAAAACCTGTACTACTATTTCCTACTGATGGTGTTAATCTATCACCGTCCAACTCTTCAATATCTGGCATTTCAAGCGTTGGAGTAATATCTTCTGTAATAAACAGAATATTTGATGAAGATTTCCTTAAAAAACCCTGCAACTCTGTAAACATATTGACTGTGTAGTTACCCCTCTCTTCCTTACTAGGGAAAACTCTTAAGGCAGCAAAACCTTTACTATTCGTATTAATATAGTATTTATTGCTATTTAACCCTCTAATAAAAGGCAATATTTCTGCTGTAGGTTGCCTTCTATTATAACCAAAAATACGCACTGGCTTATCTGTTACCAGGGGAATTTGAAAATAAGGTAACGGATCATCTGTTTTACTCAGCGCATATAAATGAACGAGGAGGCTACCATTAAATTCAGAAGGTCGTTCATCATCCTCTGCCGGAGAAAAATCTTTTATCAACGAATCGCCAATAATGATAGGTTCAAACGCTGCATGTGAAAAACCATTTTTACCAATAGAATGAAATGCTATCTCTAATTTAGCATCAGGGTCCGTAGCCTTATCCATTGAAAATGTTATGGTGAAATCACCAGCACCAGAATTGGCAGTAACAACAAATTTTGTAGTGCAGGTATTATTCTTGACATCCCTTGAAATACGAGGGATCTCATCAAAACTGACATCTTGCTGGTCACTGTACACTATATCAGTCATTTCCGTGACTTTATGAGTCTCATCACCTGAATAAGTTACAGTAACGAGAACTGGGCACTCTTCTAAAACCGTTATTCCTGAAACAATATCTGCTGTAAGTATCGACATATTAAACCTCATATTAAAGTTAAACATCAATAAGCAATAAGCGTCTAATTTCTATCAAAATAATGCGCTCCCACAACGATACTGACTACCTATTATCTCCTTCCTGTTTCTCACACAAATAAATTATTTACTTTAGCTGTTAATGTAATAGCAATAAATCTACCACTCATAACATAAGCTTTATATCCAAATATACCCTATATAGTTACAGGTTAAGATTACGGTAATTGTTAAATCACTTTTCGCCATGCTTATCATTATTTATACTGTCACCATTAGTTCCATGATTCATTGGTTGAAAATAAAATGACAACGCTTAATTAAATATTATAGCTCGGTAATAAAGAAATAGCTAGTTCACCAATAAGAAACATGTCCGGGAAAATGGAAAACGCTTACGCATTTTCCATACACAAGTAAAATCTCAATCAGTTAAATTCATCGTCTAGGTGGAACAGTATCAATATGTCCAAACCAAATCTTAGATTCCTTTTTACCTACGCTGTAAGTGATATAAACCGAGCCTGGCGTACCATCACTATATGAATCTACATTAGTAAAAGGTGCCTGACCAAGCAGAATAATAGCCTCTCCAGCCGCCTTTTCGTCAGCAGTTACCGTATGAGGTTCAACAGAATAAATCTTTGAGGATGGATTCTCATTGACAATACCATTAACGTAAATACGTATATTGATAACACTATTTACCTCTATTCCGTTGTTTTTACCCACAGCAATATGAGCATCCAATCCTCCACCTAAAATATATTCAAGATCAATCTTACCTGGCCAGCCAAATTCCTCCTGTCGTTTATGATTAAAAATTCTAGGTCTCGCTAATATACGCCTAATCTCTGGTGGCTCATTCGGTACTGACCTCGTTAAATCAAAATAGAGGGCAGATGACATAGTGATATTTCCCACTGCATCAGCAATGTAATAATATAACTCATTATCGCCAATATTTGGAATATTGGCATATGGAACTGGAATAAAAAAATTATCCAACTGATTCAAATCATTAACAACAGCAGACGCACTTGGTGTTTCATCATTACCTTCTCTGATCATTAAGAAAACTGTGTCTTTCGGCCTAACACCTCTATAAAATGGGATATTCACATGAAAACCTGTACTGCTATTTCCTTCTGATGGAGTCAATTTATTACCATTCAGTTCTACAATATCTGGTGCTGCAAGCGTTGGAGCAATGTCTTCTATAACAAACAGAATATTTGATAAAGATTTCTTTGAAAAATCCGGCAATTCCGTGAACATATCAACTGTATAATTACCACTCTCCTTCTTACTGGGGAAAACTTTTAAAGCAACAAAACCTTCATTATTTGTATTAATATAGTATTTATTATTATTGTAATTTAGAGCAAGAGGTAATATTTCTTCCGTAATCTGTTCTCCATCATACCCAAAAATACGCACTAAATTATTAATTACCAGAGGGATTTGAAAATAGGGTAATGGCTCATTTGTTTTACTCAACGCATATATATTGACGAGGAGGCTGCCATTAAACTCAGAAGGCTCCTCATTATCTGCTGCCGGAGATAAATCTTTTATCAGCGAATCGCCAATAATGATAGGTTCAAACGCTGCATGTGAAAAGCCATCTTTATCAATAGGATGAAATACAATTTCCAATTTAGCATCAGGGTCCGTAACCTTATCCATTGAGAATGTTATGGTAAAATCACTGGCACCAGAATTAGCAGTAACAACAAATTTTGCAGTGCAGGTATTATTTTCGACATCTCTTAAAATACGAGGAGTCTTATCAAAATGAGTATTTTCTGGGGTACTATACACTATGTCAGTCGTTTCCGTTACTTTATGAGACTCATCACCTAAATAAGTCACGGTAATAACAACCGGGCACTCTTCTAAAACCGTTATTCCTGAAACGATATCTGTTGTAAGTGTCGACATATTAAACCTCATATTAAAGTTAAACACCAATAAGTAACAAACACTTAATTTTCTGTCAAAATAATGCGTTTATACAACGATGCTTACTCTCTATTCCCTCCTTTCTGTTTAGTTTATCACACAAATAAGTTTTTTAGCTATTAATGCAATAGCAATAAATCCACTACTCATAACATAAGCTTTATATCCAAGTATATCCTATATAGTCATAATATATCCTGGATTAAAATTAGGATAATTGTTAAATCACTTTTCGCCACATTGACCATTATTCATGCTCCACCATTAATTTCGTGATTCATTGTTTGAAAATAAAATGACAACGCTTAATGAAATATTATAGCTCGGTAATAAAGAAATCGCCAGTTCACCAATAAGAAATATGTTCGGAAAAATGGAAAATGCGTGAGCATTTTCCAACAAACAGTTAAAAGCTCAATCAGTTAAATTTATTTCCTAGGTGGGACAGTATCAATATGTCCAAACCAAATCTTAGATTCATTTTGGCCTACGCTGTAAGTGATATAAACCGAGCCTGGCGTACCATCAAAATGCGAGTCTACATTCATAAAGGGTGCCATACCAAGCGGAATAATAGCCTCTCCTGCTGCCGCTTCGTCGGCAGTTACCGTATGAGGATCGATAGGATAAATTTTCGAAGATGGATTGTCATTGATAATACCATTAACGTAAATACGTACATTAATAACACTGTTTACCTCTATCCCACTGTTTTTACCCACAGCAATATGGGCATCCAACCCTCCACCTAAAATATATTTAAGACTAATCTTACCTGGCCAGCTAAATTCCTCCTGTCGTTTATGATTAAAAATTCTAGGTCTCGCTAATATACGCTTAATCTCTGGTGGTATATTTGGTACTGACTTCGTCAAATCAAAATAGAGGGCGGATGACATAGTTATGTTTCCTATTACATCAGCTACGTAATAATATAACCCATTATTGCCAATATTTGGAACACTAGCATATGGCACTAAAATAGATGGTATATCCAACTGACTCAGATCAGTAATGACAGCAGACATGCTTTGCGTTTCATTATTACCTTCTTTGATCATTAAAAAAATTCTATCTTTCAGTTTAACATCTTCATAGAACGGGATACTTACATGAAAACCTGTACTGCTATTTCCTACTGATGGCGTTAACCTATCACCATTCAATTCTTCAATATCTGGCACCGCGAGCGTTGGATTAATGTCTTCTGTGATAAACAGAATATTTGATGAAGATTTCTTTGAAAAATCCGGCAATTCTGTAAACATATCAACCGCATAGTTCCCCCTCCCTTTCTGACTGGGGAAAATCCTTAGAGCAATAAAACCTTTTTTATCCGTATTAATATAATATTTATTACTATTTAATTTTCGAATAAAAGGAGATATTTCTTCCGTAATTTGTCCTCCATCATACCCAAAAATACGCACTATCCTATCCGTTACCAGAGGAATTTGAAAATAGGGTAACGGCTCATTTGTTTTACTCAAAGCGTATAGATTAATAAGCAGACTACCATTAAATTCAGAAGGTCGTTCATCATCCGCTGCCGGAGATAAGTCTTTTATCAACGAATCGCCAATAATGATAGGCTCAAACGCTGCATGTGAAAAACCATTTTTATCAATAGGATGAAATGCAATTTCTAATTTAGCATCAGGGTCCGTAACCTTATCCATTGAAAATGTTATGGTGAAATCACGGGCACCCGAATTAGCAGTAATAACAAATTTCGCAGTGCAGATATTATTTTCGACATCTCTTGAAATACAAGGGATCTTATCAAAACGGGTATCTTCTGAGGTACTATACACTATGTCAGTCGTTTCCGTTACTTTATTAGATTCATCACCTGAATAAGTCACAGTGATAACAACCGGGCACTCTTCTAAAACCGTTATTCCTGAAACGATATCTGTTGTAAGTGTCGACATATTAAACCTCATATTAAAGTTAAACATCTATAAGTAACAAACACTTAATTTTCTATCAAAATAATGCGTTTATACAACGATGCTTATTATCTATTACCTCCTTCCTGTTTATCACATAAATAAATTATTTACTTTAGCTGTTAAAGTAATAGCAATAAATCCACCACTCATAACATAAGATTTATATCCAAGCATACCCGACATAGTTACAATATATCTGGAGTTAAGATTACGGTAATTATTAAATCACTTTTCACCATGCCTGACATTATTCATACTGCCACCATTAGTTCCATGATTCCTTGGTTGAAAATAAAATAACAACGATTAATAAAGCATTATAGCTCGGTAATAAAGAAATCGCCAGTTCACCAATAAGCAACATGTCCGGAAAAATGGAAAACGCTTACGCATTCTCCATAAACAGGTAAAAGCTCAATCCGTTAAATTTGTTATCCTACTGGAACCATATCAATGTATCCAAACCAAACCTTAAATTCCTTTTTGCCTACGCTGTAAGTGATATAAACTGAGCCTGGCGTACCACCACGATATGAGTCTACGGAACAGTATCAATGTATCCAAACCAAATCTTAGATTCCTTTTGGCCTACGCTGTAAGTGATATAAACTGAGCCTGGCGTACCATCACGATATGAATCTATATTAGTAAAAGACGCTTGACCAAGCGGAATAATAGCCTCTCCAGTCGCCACTTCATCGGCAGTTACCGTATGAGGAACAACAGAATAAAGTTTCGAAGATGGATTCTCACTGATAATACCATTAACGTAAATACGTATATTGATAACATTATTTACCTCTATTCCACTTTTTTTATCCACAGTAATATGGGCATCTAATCCTCCGCCTAAGATATCATTAAGATTGATCCAAGCTGGCCAGCCAAATTCCATCTGTAGCATATGACTAAAAATTCTGGGTCTCGCTAATATACGATTAATCTCTGGTGGTACATTTGGTGCTGACCTCGTTAGATTAAAATAGAGGGCAGATGACATAGTGATATTTCCCGTTGTATCAGCCCTATAATAATATAACTCATTACCACCAATATTGGGAACACTGGCATATGGAACTAAAATAAACGGATTATTCAACTGATTCAGATCAGTAATTACGACAGACGCACTTGGTGTTTCGTAATTATCTTCTTTGATCATTAAGAAAATTCTATCTTTCGGTCTAACACCTTCATAGAATGGAATACTCACATGGAAACCTGTACTACTATTTCCTACTGATGGCGCTAATTTATTACCATTCAACTCTTCAATATCTGGCGTTGCAAGCGTTGGGTTAATATCTTTTGTAATAAACAGAATATTCGATGAAGATCTCTTTGAAAAATCCGGCAATTCTGTGAATATATCAACCGCATAATTCCCATTCCCTTTCTGACTGGGGAAAATCCTTAAAGCAACAAAACCGTTTTTGTCCGTATTAATATAATATTTATAACTACTTAACTTTTGAATAAAAGGAGATATTTCCTCCGCAATGTTTTTTCCATCGTACCCAAAAATACGCACTATTCTATCCGTTACCAGAGGAATTTGAAAATAGGGTAACGGCTCATTTGTTTTACTCAGCGCATATAGATTAATAAGGAGGCTGCCATTAGATTCAGAAGGCTCCTCATTATCCGCTGACGGAGATAAGTCTTTTATCAGCGAATCGCCAATAATGATAGGTTCAAATGCTGCATATGAAAAACCATTTTTATCAATAGAATGAAATGCAATTTCCAATTTAGCATCGGGGTCCGTAGCCTGATCCATTGAAAATGTTATGGTGAAATCACCGGCACCAGAACCAGCAGTAACAACAAATTTCGCAGTACAGGTATTTTTCTCAACATCTCTTGAAATACGAGGGATATCATCAAAACTGGTATTTTTCGGGTTCTCGTACACTATGTCAGTCGAATCCGTTACTTTGTGAGTCTCATCGCCTGAATAAGTCACAGTGATAACAACCGGGCACTCTTCTAAAACCGTTATTCCTGAAATTATATCTGCTGTAAGTGTCGACATATTAAACCTCATATTAAAGTTAAACACCAACAAGTAACAACCACCTAATTTCTATCAAAATAATGTTATTCTACAATGATGCTGACTACCTATTATATCCTCCCTACTTCCCACATAAATAAACTATTTACTTTAGCCATTACTGTAATAGCAATGTATTCTTTATCCAAAAGGTATCATAAAGTGGGATACAGTGCTTTCTCCACATATTCCTTGATTAATGTATGAGGATCAATAGTAATAAATACTTAATCCAACTCCTCTCACATAATACCATCAGCGTAAACATTCATATTAATAATATCATCTACATTAATTTCAGTGAATAATTAAATAATTACTTTTCCCTCGCTGTCCAAGTTTTAAATAACCTTGGTGAGTAAAAATTCTAATTACAGCTAATGTACGAGAAACCTCTGTGATCGCTCATTAGAGGCTGAATCTGTTAAAATAACGAGAAGATAACATGGCTACGTTTTCACTATAAGTCACAGTAATGACAATTGGACACGCTTCTAAAACCATTATTCCTGAAACTATATCTGCTGTAAGTGTCAACATATTAAATCTCATATTAAAATTAAACACCAATAAGTAACAAACACCTAATTTCCTATCAAAATAATGCTCTTCTATAAATGATGCTTATCCCCCTACTCCTCACATAAAACCACATAAGCATTTGAAGCTAAACCACTATTATCCAACAAATGAGCCTGAATTTTTGTATCATCTATTTGTAGCCCCCCCATTCTTATTGCCGCCTGACTGAATCCTTCAGTTGGGTCACCTAATAAACCCTTATCAATAAGATTTAAATCCAAATTATTGACCAGATAATCAATTGAGCTACCAAGATCACGCTCTTGTATCCTATCTCCTCTTGTACAACGAGCTAAAGGCTGCCTCTTGTCAATACGACTATTCAAGTCAGGGTAACCAATTCCCGGCCCTATCGGGTTAGGATCAAAAATTATAAAATGGTTAATTTTCACATCAGGAATAACATATTTTAAATACCGACCAGATTCTGGGTGTGTAAACGTTGCAGTTAATGTAACCATTCCTGCTTTTTTAACTTGAAAACGCTCTCTATCCACATCAATTACGTTCCTATTACTTGAATCATATACTCCAATATAACCACCAGATATTCTTGCTTTTCCAGGCAAATACTCAGGTTTAAACTTCATTCCTTGCCAGCCAAAGTTCATTCTTTCCTTTGGTACTGAACGCCCGAGCGATTCTCCATCTTTATGGTGATAATCCAATATAAAGAAGTTAGCAACATCCTGCTCATTAGCCTTAATTTCCACCGTCTTATTCTTAGAGCCAACAGATAAATCATTCACTTTAGCCGTTACCATAACAGCAACAAACCCGCCGCTTTTGCTATATATCTGGTACTGAGCTTTCCCATCAGCATCTGTTTTACCATCACCCACTACCTGAGTAACCAAGTTTTTATCAGTGATGGTAACTCCCTTACTATTTGTTGCACTCCAGGCCACCGCAACACCGCTTTTCGCCTGCCCGGAAAAATCTTTTACTGTGGCAGTAAAGGTGTAAGTATGCCCCTCGCCTTCTCCTTCTGTTACGTGATCTGGGCTAACAGTCAGAGAAGCAAGCTCATCAGGACCGATAAAACTGACTTTTTTATCCACCTTCACCGGCGTCTGCTGGGTAGCCGTTTTTGCGGACATTTGCACATCAATCGCTACCACTGTACTACTTAACGTTACAGTGACCTGTCCCTGCGCATTACTCACCGAATTGTTCTGCTTCGTCAGTTTTAACCCGTCAACCGCTGGATCTGTCTGCCAATCGATATCGATCGGTTTATCCACCACCAGATTGCCATACGCATCTTCCACCGTCGCCGTGAAGGTGTAAGCATCAGTGCCTTCGTTGTAGAGCGGGCCATCTTTGTCCACCGTTACGCGGGTAACATGATAACTGTCGCTCAGCTCCTCAAAGCTTACCGGGCTATCGGCCTTGATCCACGACGGGTTAGCCGCCGCCTTCGCCGATATCCACACATCCTTCACCGCCGCCGTGCTGGTTAAGGTCGCCGTGACCTGCCCCTGCGCGTTACTCACCGAATTGCTTTGTTTCGTCAGTTTTAGCCCGGCCACCGCGGGGTCTGTCTGCCACTCAATCTCGACCGGTTGATCCACCACCAGATTGCCATGCCCATCCTTCACCGTCGCCGTGAAGGTATAAGTATCGGTGCCGTTGTTGTAGCGCTTCTCGTCTTTATCTTTATCCACATCCACCGCCACGCTGGCGACATAATAGCTGTCACTCAGCTCCGCAAAGCTGACTTTACTCGCCGCCTTCACTGCCGTTTGCTGACTGGCCGTCTTCGCCGACACCTGCACATCCGTCACCGCCGCCGTGCTGGTTAAGGTCGCCGTGACCTGCCCCTGCGCGTTACTCACCGAATTGCTTTGTTTCGTCAGTTTTAGCCCGGCCACCGCGGGGTCTGTCTGCCAGTCAATCTCGACCGGTTGATCCACCACCAGATTGCCATGACCATCCTTCACCGTCGCCGTGAAGGTATAAGTATCGGTGCCGTTGTTGTAGCGCTTCTCGTCTTTATCCACATCCACCGCCACGCTGGCGACATAATAGCTGTCACTCAGCTCCGCAAAGCTGACTTTACTCGCCGCCTTCACTGCCGTTTGCTGACTGGCCGTCTTCGCC
>NZ_JBHFKV010000012.1:0-108574 GCF_042879355.1 Photorhabdus sp. RM71S
AATCGCCCCCGAAAAACACGGGGTGGGAAAACACCGAATGAATTATTTAAGGGAATACGAACATGTTTACTTCCAGATTAACGATGTTGCACTTATTATGTGAATCTACCTCTAATAAAAATAAAAGGCAATCGACATCTTTTTTATTGCTTACTGACGCTCGTATCCAACCTGGGAGTCCAAAAAGACCACAATCACGAACCATAACTCCAAATTTTTCTGCCTTTATAAGAAAATCAGTATTTCCCATAGGGGGTTTAAAACATACAAAGTTAGTAGAGGATGGTATATATGTCACCTCAGACTTACTAAATGATAATTCAATAGTGGATATTAACTTTCTCACTGTTCTTACATTGATGGATAAAATATCACTGGCAAGAACTTCAGAAGCCATCCTTTGAGCGAAACGGTTTATTCTAAATGGCAAGGCGAGAGCAGTTAAGGAGACAGCATGAATTAAATCTTTAGGGCCTACCGCAAAACCCACCCGTAATCCAGCAAGGCCATATGCTTTGGAAAAAGTCCGCAACACAATAGCCCTTCCACCATTAGCTATATATTTTAGAATAGAGTTCTTATTTTCATCAAAAAATTGAATATAAGCCTCATCAATGATGGGGATAACTCTTTTATCATTCATTATCTCAATGAAATTGATAACTTCATTTACGCTTACTATACTTCCAGTCGGATTGTGAGGGTTGCATAAATAAGCAAGAATAACATCGCTAGCAATATTTTTCTGATAATTAGCAATACTACATCTCATATCATTTAAAGGAACGTATATAACATTTCCCCCGACAATTTTTGCTGATGTCTCATAACCGGGAAATGTGGCCTCACTGGTCAATATAGTCTTTTTGTTTTTTAAAAAAGTTAAACTTAAGAGAAGAATTATTTCATCTATACCATTTCCTAAAACCACCATATCAGGTGAAACTCTACAGTGATAGGATATTTTGTTTTTTAGATCTATATTGCCTGGATATGGATAGATACTAATCTTTTTAAATTCATTTAAAAAAACATGATTAAGATTAAGTAAGTTATTGCTATCACTTTCGTTCAAATGTAGTCGATGAGATATATGGGTATCACTGGTGTTGGAATCCATATTTTTATTCATTTCAAACCTCCTTGGAACCATATAATATGCCAAAGCAGTAACATCCCTTACTAGCCTTTCTTGTAATGAATTGATGTTCTATTCCAGCTGGTACATGAATAACACTAGGAGAGGAGTATGTCTTTGTTTCTCCATTTATTGTTACATCAATGACAGCTTCGTTTGGCTCAGGAGAAATTAGGAAATATATTTCATCAACTTCATGTTTGTGTAATGCGGCGACAGGTTTATTCACTAACTTTGATATATCGCCGCCTGCAAGCTCGAAAGGTACACCCCCGAACATTTCTTTAGTTATAAAGAAGGGAACCTTGTTCTCATGACCTACGACAGGTTTCATTACCGGTAGATTTTGCGCGCAATTATAAAAATCCATATAAGCCTCACTTCAGAGTGAAAAGGTAAGTGTTAGGAACATTCAAATATTGAATTTTTTCAATTTCAAAACCAGCTTTGGAGAAGAAATCTATGTACTCTTCTTTCTTGTAAATCCTTATATTCATAAAGTGATGCACGAATTCAAAACCATAAATAAATATGGGAGTTTCTTTGGTGATTGTATTTTCATCTGACATAAAGGTATCTGCCAGGAGAAATCTTTTTGCTTTTGGGAAAGTCTTTTGTAATGTTCGAAGAACGTCCACAGGATCTTTGATGTTAAACAAATCATGCAGCATCATGAAGGAAATTACTGTATCAACAGTTTCGAATGTGGCTATTAATGAAGCATCATCGGTAGCTTCCATTACGTTCTGATTAACCACACAAATTCTGTCATCCATAGAATTATTTCTTATATTAACTTCAGCCGCTTCAATAGCTTTATGGCTTATATCAATACCTAAGCCCGTTACTTTGTTAAAAATCTTACAAATGTCGATTAAAGCTCCAGCTGCACCACAACCTAAATCTACTATTTTACTTATATTTAGTCTTTTTAATTCCTTAATTATTGTATTCCACATGTATTCACGATTTGCTTGCCGAGATCCTAACGCTACGTTAGCTCCATCAATCAGACTATATAATGAATTATTTTTCTCATCTTTGAGGTCTGTAAAGTTTCGCATGAAATTCCCATAGCCACCTATAGACCAAGTGAAAAATCCAACATTTTTCCTCATATCCATGCCTAATGGAGTCAGGCTAATTTTCCCTTCATCAGAATCAACAAAAAAACCAAATTTTGTTGAGAATGAAATAAGGGATTCAATTATTTTTATTTTTTGGTTGTCAAAATTTTTTTCTTTCAGAATAGACTTATCGAATGAAGAGTTGCTTCCGAATAATTCAAATATACCTTCTTTCTCAAGGTGGTAACATAGGTTGGAGCCAATATAACCATTAAATAAATTTGATGCCAACATGGTGATTTTCCTTATTCATTGCATATAATGTCAATTGAAAAAGCTAAAGCATTACACAACAACATGGTATGCCAATAATTAATCATATTGTTCTACAGATCTATATTGCAACAATTTGGAATGGGATAAATAAGAAGGAAATAAAAGCAGCGGATATTGCCTTTTATTTATTAAAAGATCATGATTCCTCCCACTATTTGCCCAATTCCATCTTAAATATTCATACATTATACGTATAAAAATGTAAAGTTTTTTATTAGTTAAATCATGTTGTGACATATAATTTATTGATAATATTAAGTATTTTTGTGGTTATTATCATTGAGGTTGGTGGTTTTTCTTAACGAATTGGTAAGCAGAGTTGATGATTTGTCCTTGATTTAGGGTTTTGTTATTAAATAGAGTTAATTATAGAGTTTAATTGTTTTTTTATGATCATATTAATGAGTTAATTTATTGTCAGTATGTTGATTTTGGTTATATGTCAAAATAGGAATGTCACAAATAATATAAGTTTAAAATGTTGTTTGATTACTATTGCGAAAGTTAATCGTTAAAAACTAAGTAATAACAAACTCTCATAAAATCTTGCCCCGGCTAATCACAGGGGCAGATTTTGCTTAGTGTTGTCAATCTAGTGTCCAATCTTCCACTCTTAATCCATCGACCCTATTGAATTCCTTTGTGTTATTGGTAACAACTATCAACCCCTTGCTTCTTGCATGCCCTGCAATATGCAGATTGTTATCTCCGATCTGTTTTCCGATTTTTTCTAGTGATGTACGAATATTTCCATAGTGAAATGCGGCTTGTTCGTCATAAGGAAGAATAGTTAATCGAGAAATAAAATCTTCTATAACTGCCAAATTTCTCTCAGGATTTCCACTTTTTTCAACCCCAAAAATCAGTCTTGCCAACGTGATCGTAGAAATAGCCATGTGGTCTGTATTCTTATTGAATTTAGGCAGAATGGATTGAGGGCGCTTTTTTATCGCGAAAATCACGATATTAGTATCGAGCAGATACTTAATCATCGAAAGATTCTCTTTCACTTGTTACTTGATCAGGACGTTCAGGTAAAAAATCGTCAGTTACAGATTGATCAGACAGGAAAAAACTATCCCATGTATTTTGTATGGGCGCAATAATTCGTTCCTTGCCTCTTGACCTAACAGTAACTTCTTTTACATTATCAGGGAAACGGAGATCTGCGGGTAACCTCACATTCTGAGTTCGGTTGCTCATAAAAACTTTACTTTAATATATCATGGCACACCTCTTTAATTATTGCTATATATCACGAGTATATAGCATAAAATCAAATATGGGTAAGGTCTATGGTGACTGATTGCTGATGGTTAACATGTTGTAAAGGCCAAACAGATCGTTTGGGATCTTTTTATAACTCCTCATATCGCTTAAACCGGATTGAGTTCCTTCAAAGTGTTCGACTATTTTGCAAAGTTATTCAGGACAAATTAACCCTAATATTAATAGCGGTACTCTTTACTACAAAGTTATTAATTTTCTTATTTAATGTTACAGATCGCATTTTTGTGAACAAAAGAGACGCTATTATGCATTAGTGAAATCGCTTAACGACGGGTAAAGATAACGTTCTATTTGTCTGTATAACGATGAAACTTGTCATTCAATTTTAATAACTACTATTCATTCAGAGGTCTTTATGGGCAGTACCGGAAGTGTCAGTGCGTGGGATGAAGCGTTATTAATTGCCGCTATTCAATATCCTGTTCCTATTATTAAGGGGCCTGAAGGTATTCAGGTTCAAGTGCAGCAGATCTGTAAAACAATCGATTCAACTAAAGCCGGTTATCCTGACTTGGATTTTATTGTATTTCCTGAATATTCCGTTCAGGGATTAAATACCAAGATCTGGACTTATGATGAAATGTTATTATCGCTGGACGGTCCAGAAGTTGACTGTTTTCGTCGAGCTTGTATTCGCAACGATATCTGGGGTGTGTTTTCAGTAATGGAACATAATGAAGATCCGTCGCAGCCACCTTATAACACTGCGATAATTATTAACAGCAACGGTGAGATTGTATTGCATTACCGCAAGTTGCAGCCTTGGGTGCCGATTGAACCCTGGATGCCGGGTAATTTGGGTATGCCGGTTTGTGAGGGGCCTAAAGGTTCAAAGCTGGCGGTATGTATTTGTCACGATGGTATGTTTCCAGAATTGGCGCGTGAAGCTGCCTATAAAGGCTGTAACGTTTTTATCCGCATTTCC
This sequence comes from Photorhabdus sp. RM71S, assembly GCF_042879355.1. NCBI lineage: Bacteria > Pseudomonadati > Pseudomonadota > Gammaproteobacteria > Enterobacterales > Morganellaceae > Photorhabdus > Photorhabdus sp. RM71S. The sequence continues at coordinate 4,757 of NZ_JBHFKV010000012.1, forward strand.
GGTTATTCTACCCAAGTCAACGACCAATGGATCTGGACTAACCGCACTAATGCTTGGCAGAACTTAATGTATACCGTATCGGTTAATCTGGCAGGTTACGATGAGGTTTTTTATTATTTCGGTGAAGGTACGATTTGTAATTATGACGGTAACATTATCCAGCAAGGGCAGCGTAATCCGTGGGAAATTGTCACTGCTGAACTGTTCCCGCGTTTGGCGGATAAGGCTCGTGAGAACTGGGCGTTAGAGAACAGTATTTTTAATCTTGGTTGTCGAGGTTATGTTGGTAAACCTGGAGGAGAGAGAGCTAATTATTTGACTTGGGTGCGTGATTTAGCAAACGGTGAATATAAACTACCTTGGGATGAAAATATCCGTATTCGTGATGGCTGGAAATATTATCCAGAAGGTGTGAAATTGGGGCCATTACCGAAAATTGATAAGTAAGCTGAGAGGCTGATAATGTAGCACCATAGAAGCGCTGCGATGCTGCTATTCTTTCCATCCTGTGTAAACTTAAAGCGTAGTGGAAAAGTGGTGAGTCTGGCATTCTTCTGGTATGAAGGGTATTGTGGAAATATAGGATGTAATGATTGTCGGATTGGCCGGTGATATTTTACCTCCCATTATGTCCTATATTTATTGATTTGAATCTTTTTTTGGAATTGAAAATAGTATAAATATTTTATTGGATAACTATTATAGCAAGGTGATTTTTCATTATATTTTTATTAATCCCATTGTGTTTATTAATTGGTTGTATTACTAGTTTAACATTAATTTATTGAATGGATTAATCATCTATATGATGATTGAGAATAGTTTTAATTCTTGTGTAAATTGGATATATAAAATCTAAATTTAATTGAATTGGGATTATTTCTTTACCGGGAATTATTTCGCTGATGATAATGACATTGATGCCATTGGATTTGGTGGCTACATTTATGCCCGCGGAGGAGATGACCAGGCATTTGTCTTTGGCGAAGGTAGTCTGATTGATGCGGGTAACGGTCAGGATTATGTTGTCACCATCGGTAATAATAACCAGATTGAGTTAGGTGAAAGCAATGATTTTGCCAGAGTATTTGGCAATGACAACCGGATCGACGGTTGTTCTGGCCATGATGTGATAAAACTGATGGGCTACCATGCAGTCATCAACGGTGGAGAGGGCGATGATCACTTGATAGCCGCGGCGATTTCGAAGTTCAGTGAATTTGATATTTTTATCGCTAATTAATCGGTTTCCTACATTAATTCCGTATTGGTATTAAGAAAACGATGAATTGCCTTTAACACTGCGTCCGGTTTTTCTGCGTGAACCCAGTGATCGCAACCAGCGATAATCCAAGCTTTGGCTTGTGGAAATTGTCTGGTGATATCATTCCGGTACTCTTCCTGGATATAAGAGGAAAGGCCACCACGAATAAACAGGGCCGGGCGAGGCCATGTAGGGATTTCTTGCCAGCCGATGATCTTTTCATACTGGTTAATTAATGCCGATAAATTGAATTTCCATTCCCCCTGATGGAATGATTTTAGTAAAAACTGAATGACACCTTCTTCCTGAATATTTTCTCGCATAATCTTAGCAGCGTCTTGACGGGATTTCACTCCGGCTTCTGTCACTTTGTTCAGTGCGGTAAAAATTTGGTCATGACGGCGAACCTGATAGGCAACGGGGGCTATATCAATAAGAACAATTTTTTCTATCCGCTCTGGTGCTAATGCGGTCATTGCCATCGCGATCTTACCGCCCATTGAATGACCAATAATAAGGGTGGACTGAATTTGCAGATGATCCAGCAGGGAAATAACATCTTGTGCCATATCGTGGTAATCCATGTTGTTTGCCCGTGGAGATAGACCATGATTGCGTACATCGACTTGAATGACGGGATAGTATTGCTGCAAATCACGAGCCAAAACCCCAAGATTATTGAGATCACCGAATAACCCATGGATTAATACCACAGGGGTAGAAGAGAGCGGATTTTCCGGTATCTGCATATGGTAATTTAACGGGTTGTCTAATTTCATGATGAGAATTGTTTTCTTTCAGGTATTGATATCATGCCGTGTATATTGTTGCTTAAATTATAAAAAAGCAACCAAGCTGTACAATTATAGTTAATAATTTTTTATGATTACATCGTTTTCAAAATGTTCATGTATCAAAAATTTGTTAATTTTTTTATGGTAATACTTAATGGATTGAAAAATAAACATTCTTCGAGTAAATAATATTTTTAAATGGAAAGTTTTAAATAACTTGTGAGATGATTATTGGTTCAATCATCTTAGTGAGGTTATTGATTGTGTGTTTATGTGATCTGTATCTTAAAAAATTGTGTGTTAATTTTAATTTTTTGTGAAAAAATGATGAAAATTTACTTTATGTTTTATTAAATAAAGGTATAAAGTACATTTAACAAAAACTACATCGTTCTAATAAGAATAAATAGAATCTGATTTATACTATGGATTAGGGAATTAAGAAGTGAAGAAAAATTTACTAAAGAGTCTTTATTTTCAAGTTTTGCTCGCAATAACTATCGGTATACTTCTGGGGCATTTCTATCCAGAGCTTGGTACAGAAATGAAGCCATTGGGTGATGGATTTGTTAAATTAATCAAAATGGTTATTGCTCCTGTTATTTTCTGTACTGTTGTAACCGGCATTGCAGGTATGGAAAGTATGAAAGCTGTTGGTAAAACGGGTGCTATTGCACTGGTGTATTTTGAAATAGTTAGCACAATTGCTTTGATTATTGGGCTAATTGTTGTCAATGTTATGCAGCCTGGTGCTGGGATGAATATTGATCCCTCTACGTTAGATGTTAAAGCGGTATCCCTATATGCGGAGAAGGCTGCTGAACAAGGGATAATAGCATTTTTACTTGATGTTATTCCGGCCAGTGTCATTGGGGCGTTTGCCAGTGGTAATATTTTGCAGGTCTTATTATTTGCTGTGTTATTTGGTTTTGCGCTTCATCGTTTAGGAGAGAAAGGGAAATCAATCTTTAATATTATTGATGGTTTTTCGCATGTTATTTTCGGTATTATCAATATGATAATGCGATTGGCTCCTTTAGGCGCTTTTGGTGCAATGGCATTTACCATCGGTAAATATGGTATTGGTACGTTGTTACAATTAGGACAATTAATAGTTTGCTTTTATATCACCTGTATTCTTTTTGTCATATTTGTTTTAGGGACAATCGCAAAAGCGACAGGATTTAGTATATTCCGGTTTATTAATTACATTAAAGAAGAGTTATTAATTGTATTGGGAACATCATCTTCTGAATCAGCATTGCCGCGTATGTTAGATAAAATGGAGAAAGCGGGATGCCAGAAATCTGTTGTTGGATTGGTGATACCGACGGGATATTCCTTTAATCTGGATGGTACCTCCATTTACCTGACAATGGCTGCGGTATTTATTGCTCAAGCAACAAATACTCATATGGATATTGTGCATCAAATAACGCTATTGGTTGTATTACTTTTATCTTCTAAAGGTGCTGCTGGCGTAACAGGTAGTGGATTTATTGTATTAGCTGCGACAATTTCTGCTGTTGGGCATTTACCACTAGCAGGGCTGGCATTAATACTGGGAATAGATCGTTTCATGTCAGAAGCCAGAGCTTTAACGAATCTAATTGGTAATGGTGTTGCAACGATTGTGGTCGCGAAACGTTGTCGTCAGCTTGATGAAGGCAAATTAAACGAAGTGCTAAATGCCAAGTAAGTAAATTTTTAAGTTTTTATCTATTCGATGACCAATTAATAAAATAATGCCGGCCTTGTGTCGGCATGAATTCTAATCAATGAAGACCAGCAGCAATTCATACTATTCTCCCGCTGATATGCATACGTAACTTACTTTCAATTTATTGGGATCTAAAGTGTGAATAACTCAGGTAGTGGCATAATTAGCCTGATTTATTTTCCTTATCTCATTTTCTGATTTTGGCGGTTCTGTATGTGAATTCTCACAAATAGGACATCTCTTTTACTGTAAAAGGCAAAACCAGTAACCAGAAGAAGTCTGTAAAGAGGATAGCGATGAGGTTCCCAATGCCTATTACTTCATTGTCATCTAGCCCAAGCCTTTTCGGCGTTTTTTGTTTTTTGATTGCGGTTTTTCTTGTTGCAAGTACTGTATGGACTCACTAAGCGGTTTTAACACCACAACGACAGCAATAACCCGCTCTATTGGTGAGTTTCAGTTTGACTGTGTGACTATTACCCCCGCGTTAGAGTTTATTCCAATTTAGTTCGATTTAGGTGGATTTAGTATGATTGCTTGCTGTTATTGGGTTTTTGGTGGATCTGTTTAAGCATATTTAGGTAGGTTTAGTTAAGAGTGGCGTCCCCTGCTGGAATCGAACCAGCAATTAGCCCTTAGGAGGGGCTTGTTATATCCATTTAACTAAGGGGACATAGCTTTATTATAACGGCTTTTCATTCATAATATAAGGCGTTATAAACTGTTTGCCTATTTAGTGATCGCTTGAATTGAATACCATTCAAGTTAGATTGTCAGTAATATTCACATTATTGATGATCATCGGCGAGTCGTGTAACAAACTGATCTGCCGGATCTAGAAGGTTATTATTTGGAGAGATGTATGAAGTATCGTTTGGGCGGAATCGCTCTTACCGCCGCATTACTAGTGGGATGCGCTAATTCATCTGATACTGTTGAACAGGGGCGTTCAGACCCATTGGAAGGTTTTAACCGTACAATGTTCAACTTTAATTATGATGTTCTTGACCCTTATGTTTTACGTCCAGTCGCGGTAGCGTGGCACGATTATGTGCCGATGCCTGCTCGAAATGGTTTGGGTAATTTTCTGAGTAATCTCGAAGAGCCGGCTAGTATGGTAAACAGTTTCTTGCGTGGTAACCCATATCAGGGGATGAAACATTTTAATCGTTTTTTCCTGAATACCATTTTGGGTATGGGGGGGCTGATTGATGTTGCAACGATGGCAAACCCTAAATTGGCAAAAGAAGAGTCAAAACGCTTTGGGAGTACCCTAGGCTATTATAAGGCGGGATATGGTCCTTATGTTGTATTACCGGGCTATGGCAGTTTCACCCTACGTGATGAAGGGGGAAATTGGGCGGATATGACTTATCCAATGCTGAGTTATCTGACTATTTGGATGTCAGCCGGCAAGTGGGCATTTGAAGGTATTGAAACCCGTGCTCGTTTACTGGATTCTGATGGCTTGTTGAAGAACTCATCAGATCCTTATTTGATGATGCGTGAGGCTTATTTCCAGAGCCATGATTTTATGGCAAGCGGTGGTAAGCTGGAAGCCACGAAAAATCCGAATGCGGAAGCATTACAGGATGATTTAGATAGTATTGATGATTGATAACACCTTATTTGGTTTTTAACTGCGTAGATAAAAAAGGATAGCAGTGGAACTATCCTTTTTTAGGGCTGCATATTATTAGAATGCGTAGTTGAAGTTCACACCATACAGCCAGGCAGTACCTTTAGCTTCGAATTCGTATGGTACATTAGTTGGATCAGATTTGTTATCAGATAATCTCTCTTTGACAGTGACTTTCTGACCGTGCATATAAGAAACACCTACATCAACAGAAGCATCTTTGTTAAATGCGTAAGTTGCACCAGCGCTCAGCCAGAAACGATCTTGATCTGGAATAGAGATAGAACGGTTTTCAGCAGGGATTGGGCTGTCATCAAAGGCGATACCCGTGCGGAATGTCCAATTGTCATCGTGATAATAAGTTGTACCTAAAGCAATACGGTAGGCATCTTTGAAGCCTTCATGTTTACTAAACAGGACGGAGCCGTCTTTTTTGCTAGTCCCTTTCAGTTCATCAAACTCACTCCACCCTGCATACGCTAAGCTATAGTGGATAGCCCATTTAGGTGCTACACGGTTATAACCAGAAACTTCCCAGATATCTGGCAACTTGAGATCCAATTTACCGCCAATGGTTTGACCGCCGGTAGCAGGTAAATGCACTCCCGCTCTTTCCAGCATTTTACCTACCTGAACAGGTACGTCATTCTTATAATCACCGTCTTTAAACTTAATTTTAACTTTAGAACGGTAAGTCAAGCTGTAACGGTTATTTTCATCCACTTCATACATGATGCCCGCGTTCCAGCCATAACCCCAATCTTTGCCTTCTAGGTTAGCAACTTCATCTGTTGGGTTTATGGCGCCTCGCAGTTTCTGCGACAGAATACCTGCATGACGGACAATTTTTGCATCCGCATAAACAGCGTTCAGCCCTAAACCAAAGCTAAAGTGATCGTTCAGACGATAAGCACCGCTCAGATTGAAGTTCAACGTTGTCAGGTCAGTTTTACCGCCGATGGGTCCTGCTTCATAGTTATTGCTAAAATTGGTTGCCAGGCCGAAGTTGGTGGTGACCGAGGTCCCAACAAACCATTGATCATCGATTGGCATAATGAAATGTATGTTAGGTATCCAAGCGGTAGGAGCAATATTTTTAGCGTTAGTACTTTTGCCCGTTATTGGGGATTTACCGGTAATGTCAACATCAGGGTTGATATAGACAGCACCAATGGAAAATGATGGACGATCAAACAGCGTCATTGCTGCTGGGTTACGACTTCCTACCGTTGCGTTATCAGCAACAACGCCTTCCCCGGAAAAAGCACGGCCCAAAGCCGAAGTAGAAAATTCATTTAACTGGAAACCAGCAGCGCCAGCATTTGATGAAATTATTGCCACTGCAACCGCTAATGCTGAACGGGTGAACAGGTTTTTCTGGTTCATAACCAAAACCCTCTTGTTTATTATTTAACTATGCCACTTATCTTAGCAAGGAGCGCAGGATTGTAGGGTCGGTTTGCCTCGCTGACAAATCAGACCAGTCGTGAAGTATAGGTCTGATAACAGTTGGTGTTGCAAGGATGTTTTCAAAATATTACCAAGTTGATATCAAAAACGCGACTCAGTTAACAAAAAAATGATTTTTGATATTAATAAAAACGTTTAAAAATGATTTTTTAAGATCAAATTTCGACAGATAAATATACTTTAAGGGGTAGAACGAGTTTTCCGGTAGTTTAAGAGAGATAAGATATTAAAATTCATTATGAATATTTGAGTAATGAAATTATGACTGATGTAATAAGCCAATGTCGCACAAAAGCTTGCGAACATGTTCGAATAAGCATTGAAACCATTTAGCCATTAAATAAATTAAAGTTGCGCTTCCTCTCATTTTTGGTTTATTCAGGTTTGCTATTTATAAACATTACGCTAACAATGATCTGTCAGGTCAGACCTGTCCAGGTTGGTTGAAGAGTTTTTTCAGTAATTTGATTCAGTTAACGATAATCTTTCAGGAGCCGTTATGAGTCGTCCTTTAACAAAAGTGACACATCAAGGTGATCGTATCGCCATTGTCAGTGGGCTACGCATTCCATTTGCTAAACAGGCAACATCGTATCACGACATACCGGCTGTGGATTTGGGTAAATCAGTCGTCAGCGAACTTGTGACAAGGAGTGGTTTACTCCCTGAAAAGATTGACCAACTGGTGTTTGGGCAAGTAGTGCAAATGCCTGAAGCGCCGAATATTGCCCGTGAAATCGTTCTTGGTACTGGGTTAAGTGTGAGTACTGATGCTTACAGTGTATCCCGTGCATGTGCCACTAGTTTCCAGGCGATTGCTAATGTGGCTGAAAGCATTATGGCTGGCACGGTGAATATCGGGATTGCTGGTGGAGCAGATTCTTCGTCTGTATTGCCGATTGGTGTGACTAAATCCTTGGCTCGTACTCTGGTGGAGATGAATAAGGCTAAAACGCTATCGCAACGCCTTAAGTTACTTAGCCGCCTTAAATTTCGTGATTTATTGCCTGTATCTCCGGCGGTAGCGGAATATTCGACAGGTCTGCGTATGGGAGATACCGCGGAACAGATGGCGAAGACTTACCGTATCAGTCGAGAAGATCAGGATGCATTAGCACATCGCTCCCATATTCTGGCAGCAAAAGCTTGGGAACAGGGATTGTTGGTTGATGAAGTCATGACAGCTCACTTCCCTCCATATCGTGAAGCATTGCTTGAAGATAATAATATTCGTAAAAATTCTGTACTGACCTCTTATGCGAAGCTGCGTCCGGCATTTGACCGTAAGTACGGCACGGTCACTGCTGCAAACAGTACACCGCTGACGGATGGTGCAGCGGCGGTCATATTGATGCGTGAATCAGTGGCTAAGGCGTTGGGAATAAAACCGCTTGGTTATCTGCGTAGCTATGCATTCTCGGCCATTGATGTCTGGCAAGATATGTTATTAGGGCCGTCATACGCCACGCCAATAGCGCTCGATCGTGCAGGTATTACACTGAAAGATCTAACTTTAATCGATATGCATGAAGCTTTTGCGGCTCAGACACTGGCAAACCTGAAAATGTTTGCCAGTGATGAATTTGCTCGTAATAAATTAGGGTGTGCTCAGGCAATTGGTGAAGTCGATATGGACAAATTTAATGTCTTAGGGGGTTCAATCGCTTATGGGCACCCATTTGCAGCAACAGGAGCTCGTATGGTGACGCAGGTATTGAATGAGTTGCGTCGTCGTGGCGGTGGCCTTGGGCTGACAACAGCTTGTGCTGCTGGCGGGTTGGGCACAGCTATGGTATTGGAGGTGGAATAATGACTCAGGCTCAGCATGATGCTGCACCCATCACTACGGGTACAAACCAAACTGCTTCTGTTTTCAGTTTTGATGTCAGGCCAGATAAGATCGGCATTATCACCATTAATGTACCGGGAGAAAAGGTAAATACGCTGAAAGCAGAATTTGTTGATCAATTTCTGAATGTTTTCAAGCAAGCTCAGCAATCTTCTGGTCTTAAAGGATTAATATTGATTTCCGGTAAGCCGGATACGTTTATTGCTGGTGCTGATATTTCTATGATTGCCGGATGTAAGACCAAAGAAGATGCGCGAGATTTGGCTGAAAAGGGTCAGAAACTATTTTCTCAGATAGCCAATTACCCCTTGCCTGTCGTAGCAGCAATTCATGGCGCTTGTTTGGGGGGCGGTTTGGAATTGGCGCTTGCATGTCATTGGCGTGTATGTTCACAGGATGATAAAACTCGTCTTGGATTACCGGAAGTTCAACTTGGGTTATTACCCGGCTCTGGTGGTACTCAGCGGTTGCCAAGGCTTATTGGTGTTAGTTCAGCGTTGGATATCATTCTGACAGGTAAACAGCTACGGGAGAAACAGGCATTACGGCTCGGATTGGTGGATGATGCTGTGCCGTTGGATATTCTGCTAGACATTGCTATCGAAAAAGTCAAAAAGGGTATTCCTGTGCGTAAGCCTTTGCCGTGGCAACAGCGGCTATTAGTTGGCCCCGTGGGAAGATACTTTTTGTTTAATATTGTTCGTAAAAAGACATTGGCGAAAACTCGTGGTCATTATCCTGCACCTGAACGAATTATTGAAGTTATCAAAGAAGGTCTTGAAAAAGGCATGAGCCAGGGTTTACGGGCTGAGGCGGTGGCATTTGGTGAACTGGCAATGACACGGGAATCTGCTGCTTTACGTAATCTGTTTTTTGCTGCAACTTCGTTGAAGAATGAAACGGGGTCATCAGAGAAGCCGGCGGAGATCAAGCGCGTTGGTATATTAGGTGGTGGTTTGATGGGCGGAGGCATTGCGAATGTAACAGCCACTCGTGGCAAACTACCGGTGCGGATTAAAGATATTAATGAAAAGGGCATTAGCCAGGTATTGAAATATACTTGGGATTTGTTGTCCAAGCGGGTGAAGCAAAAACGACTACGTCCGGCAGAGTGTGCTCAACAAATGATGCTAATTTCAGGAACAGTAGATTATCGTGGTTTCGCACAAACCGATATTGTTGTTGAAGCAGTGTTTGAGGATTTGCCACTAAAACAGCAAATGGTGGCAGAAATTGAAACGAATGCTAAACCAGAAACCATATTTGCATCTAATACATCTTCACTACCTATCCATCAGATTGCTGAAAAAGCCCGACGACCAGAGCAGGTTATTGGTCTGCATTATTTTAGTCCAGTGGATAAGATGCCGCTGGTGGAAGTTATTCCACATCAAGGGACCAGTGAGAAAACGATTGCTACAGTCGTTGCTTTGGCGAAGAAACAGGGTAAAACCGCTATCGTGGTAGGTGATAAAGCCGGGTTTTATGTAAACCGGATTCTTGTCCCTTATATTAGTGAGGCCGCGCATTGCCTAGTAGCAGGAGAACCTATTGACCATATCGATGGAGCACTGGTTAATTTTGGTTTTCCAGTAGGGCCGATTAATTTATTGGATGAAGTAGGTATTGATGTTGGCACCAAAATCATGCCGATTCTGGTAGAACAACTAGGTCCGCGTTTTGCTGCACCTGAGTCTCTCGATGCTGTACTGAAAGATGGTCGTAAGGGTAGGAAAAATGGCCGTGGTTTCTATTTATATGCCTCAGGGTCCAGAAAATTCTGGCAGTTTGGTAAGAAAGGCAAAAAAGTTGATAGCTCAGTTTATACCTTGCTAAATATAACACCTGAGTCGCACATGCTCTCGTCAGAAATTGCTCAACGTTGTGTGATGCTAATGCTTAATGAAGCTGTTCGTTGCTTGGATGAAGGCATTATCAGAAGTCCACGTGATGGTGATATTGGGGCGGTATTTGGCATTGGTTTTCCGCCATTCTTTGGTGGTCCATTCCGTTATATTGATAGCCTTGGTTGTGCCAGAGTGGTGGAGATTCTGCGTAGGCTGGAAAGCCAGTATGGAGACAGATTTGTACCTTGTGAATGTTTAATGAAAATGGCTGAACAGAATAAAAGTTTTTATCCATAGTGGTGGCTTGTACTGTATTGATGAAAAGATGGATTCCGGTGCCGTGGGGCTCCGGAATTATATTAAGTGTTTTTGAATAAAAAAGATCTCTTTATAGGTTCAAACAACATCTATTGGGTTGTCGTTCAATCATTTTATTTGTTTTTGTTTTGAGTAGAATGCTTGTTCACCCTGTCTGAAATGTTTTTTGTAGAAACAATTTTTATTGTATAACTCAGAAGTGGGATAACTGCACTTACTCATTCATACGGTGGACTATGCAAATTTTTATTATGCGTCATGGTGACGCGGCTTTAGATGCAATTAGCGATGCTGCCCGGCAACTCACTCCTCGCGGTTGTGATGAATCGCAAAAAATGGCTTGTTGGTTAGCACAGCAAAAGCATCAGATTGATCTCGTATTGGTGAGTCCTTATATTCGCGCTGAACAAACGTTACAGATTGTTCGTAAATCCTTATCTTTGCCGGATGGTGAAGAGGTGTTGTTGGGATTAACGCCGTCAGGTGATGCTGCTACAGTGAGTAGTTATCTCCAGTTTCTTGCTGAGCAAGGTCATAACGCTGTTTTAGTTGTCTCTCACTTACCATTAGTCAGCTACTTAGTTGCTGAGCTATGTCCGGCAGAAACACCACCGATGTTTGCAACTTCTGCAATGATATGCGTGGATTTAAACAGCCAGACTGGCAAAGGGACTCTTGCCTGGCAGGTCAGTCCGTCTCAATTGGTAGCAAAAGCCTAATAATTCAGCGGCGTATTGGCTCAAGGCTCATCAAGTTCGATAAGCATCAATAGTGCGGCGTTACCTCCCCATTCCTTTGGCGCTTGATGAAAGGCTATGATATCGGGGTGTTGGGCTAACCACAGAGGTGTTTGCTGTTTGAGAATGTGTTTTCCGTGGCCGTGCATGATACAGGCACAATAGACATGTTCACGACGGCAAGCAGCGATCAATGCTCCAATTTCCTGTTTGGCCTGCATTTGAGTTAATCCGTGTAAATCAAGAAACAGTTCTGGCGAATAGTCACCTCGACGTAATTTCTTCAATTCATAATGGTTTGTATCTTCCCTTACGTAACGGGTAGGACCCTCGGTATCAAGGTTGGGCTGAAATTCATCAGAAAAATAGTAGCTGGCATCAATTTGCTCTTGCTGAATTCGTTCAGGGGCAATATAGCTGGTTTTTTTTCTTCTGGGAGAATGTAAAACGGTATCCTGGTTGATGCGTTTAGTGCCTGTTACCGATTGTTGAAATAAGTGAATCTCTTCCTCATTCAGGGAGTATTTATTTTTCATCATTGCTCAGTTGATTAAACCATTTTGTGACAAGTGTACTGCATCTTTTTAACTATTAAACCTGATTATGTTTAATAAAACCTGATTTTACCGAGTTTGTGGTTTAAAAATGCTGATAAGAAGGTATATCCAGATAGTTAATAAAATAATTTGACAATGACAGTGGGTTGGAAAATAAATGTATATACAATTAAAAAACTGATTTATCAGATACAGACCAATACAGGATGCTGATCATGGTAATAGAACTGTGTGATACTGATATCATCTGGCGTAATGCAAGACTGGCAACAATGGATGCTGCTGTCAATGCAGCTTACGGATTATTAAAAGAATATGATCTTGTGGTGCGTGATGACAAAATTTTAGCTATTTTGCCCACTGCAACATTACAGACGAGTCGTTGCCAGGTAATTGATGTCCAACAACGCTTAATTACCCCTGGTTTAATCGATTGTCACACCCATTTAGTGTTTGGTGGTAACCGGGCTTATGAGTGGGAACAGCGTTTAAATGGTATGTCCTATGCTGAACTCAGCGCTCAGGGAGGGGGGATTAATGCGACAGTTTCTGCGACTCGGGCCAGTTCTCATGAGCAACTTGAGCGTTCTGCGCAACAACGCCTTGCTGCATTTATGGCCGAAGGTGTGACCACTATTGAGATTAAATCGGGTTATGGATTAAATCTGGAAAATGAAGAAAAGTTGCTACAGGTTGCGCAGCACTTGGCGCGACATAACCCGATCGAGATCAGCCCCACATTGCTTGCTGCTCATACTTGTCCACCTGAATATAAGCATAATCCCGATGCTTATATGGATCTGATTTGCGAAGATATCCTTCCACAACTTTGGCAAAAAGGGCTGTTTGAGGCAGTAGATGTTTTTTGTGAGAGTGTAGGATTTAATCTGGCACAAACTGAGCGACTCTTTCAGGAAGCACAGCGTTGGAACATTCCAGTAAAAGGTCATGTGGAACAGTTATCTCATTTAGGCGGGAGTGAACTGGTCGCTCGCTATCATGGTCTTTCTGTGGATCATATTGAATATTTAGATCAGGCGGGAGTTGAGTCGCTCAGTCACAGTGGTACGGTAGCTGTTTTGCTTCCTGGTGCGTTCTACTTTTTGCAGGAAACACAGCGCCCTCCTATTGATTTATTGCGGCAATTTAATGTGCCGATAGCTGTATCTACCGATTTTAATCCTGGAACCAGCCCATTTGCTTCTTTGCGAATGACCATGAATATGGCATGTGTCCAATTTGGATTGACTCCTGAAGAGGTATGGTTAGGTGTAACCCGACATGCGGCTCGTGCATTGGGCAGAGAACAGCGTCACGGACAGTTGCGTGCAGGAGCTTACGCCGATTTTGTTGTCTGGGATGCAGAAAATCCCGTTGATATTTTCTATGAGTTGGGTCATAACCCTTTGAATACCAGAGTATTTCGTGGTGTTATGACTCATTCCAGCATATATAACAGATAAGGAGCGGTAAATGAATTTATGGCATGCTACTTCGCCGACTATTTGGCAAGGACGAAATGATTTGGCAGAAGCGGATAATGCACTACGGCTTTTTCAAACAGTTAAAGTATCTCCGTATTTTACGCCGGGAGAATTTTCTCACTATATTGCTCTCTTAGGGTTTGAATGTGATGAAGGTGTAAAGCGCAATCAGGGGAGGCCTGGTGCCAATCAAGGCCCTGATTATTTGCGGCAGTCGTTGGCAAATATGGCTAGTCATAAAGGGCATGATAGATTGGTAGATTTGGGAAGCGTTCGTGCTAATCCCAATCAATTGAGTGAAGCGCAACAAGCCTTGTCTGATGCCGTTACCCAATGTCAACGTCAGAACGTACGTACCTTGGTATTGGGTGGTGGACATGAAACGGCTTTTGCTCATGGTGTTGGCATTTATGATGCTTTTCCACATCAACGTGTTGGTATTATTAACTTTGATGCTCATCTCGATTTACGGCGTTCGCCGCAGCCCACTTCTGGTACACCATTTCGTCAACTTGCTGAATATTGTCAGCAACATCAACGTCTATTTCACTATACTTGCATTGGCGCAAGTTTGGCGTCTAATACGCAGGCATTGGTGGATGAAGCAAATCGCTTGAACGCTACGATTATCTGGGATAATCAATGTTGTGAAACTATGCTGGACAAGGTACAACAGCAGATACAAGATATACTCCAGCAAGTTGATGTGATTTACATGACGATCGATTTGGATGTATTACCTGCTTATCAGATGCCAGCAGTCTCTGCGCCAGCCGCATTGGGGCTGCCATTGGAGCGCCTTCTGCAATTAATTCAGCCAATTTGTCAGAGCGGTAAACTACAGGCGGCTGATTTGGTTGAGCTCAATCCAATATTTGATATACAAGGTATAGGTGGAAGAGCAGCAGCACGTCTTGCCTGGCAATTAGCACATTGGTGGTATTGATTATCTAAAATAACAGTACTATTGTGTTTTCTATTTTGGCAAAGATAGCTTGATAAAGTGAGTGTAATTAATCACTTAACATTTTTATAGCATAAGGAATTTATTGTGACGACGCACTTATCAGGATCATTTGCCAAACCTGCGCCTCTGTATGCCAAAGTGAAACAATCTATCATTGAAAAAATCTACACCGGTGAGTGGAAATCAAATGATCGTGTTCCTTCTGAAGCTGAATTGGTTAAACAGTTTAACTGTAGCCGTATGACTGCTAACCGTGCACTGCGTGAGTTGACCGCTGAAGGGCTATTAGTACGGCTGCAAGGCGTGGGATCGTTTGTCGCAGAACCGAAGGGGCAATCCGCTCTGTTCGAAATTCACAGCATTGCTGATGAGATTTCAGCTCGTTCTCATCAGCATCGCTGTAAAATATTAAAATTATCCGAGCTGGATGCGGATGTGAAACAGGCCGCTGAATTGGACATTATTGTTGGTACGCCGATTTATCATTCGGTTATTGTCCATTATGAAAACGATGTTCCTGTTCAAATAGAAGATCGTTATGTTAATGCCCAAGCGGTGCCTGATTATTTGCAACAGGATTTTACGAAACTTACGCCACACGATTATTTGTCAATGATTGCACCTCTAACGGAAGGTGAACACATTGTGGAAGCTATTGCTGGCGATCCTCGATCCTGCAAGTTGTTGCAAATTGAGTCAGGGGCTCCCTGTTTGTTAATTAGTCGCCGAACTTGGTCGACTCATTATACTGTTTCCAGTGCCAGGCTGTTATTTCCGGGTAATCGGTATAAATTGAAAGGACGTTTCAACTCATAGCTATATCCTCATAACTGATTTTTTTCCGTATGAGCTGATAGGGTTGCCATAGATCATTACCTTCATAATGGATTAATGCGATTTCACGTATTTTATCCGTTCCATTTATGGCAACCGTATTGGTAAGCGCATTAAATAAGGGGATGTCAGAGCTAGAATCACCATAGGCAACACATTTTTCCAAATTTAGCCCATGTTCCTGTACATATTTTTTCACTATCTGTAATTTACTTTCGGGCGTTAATATCTGTTCTGGATCAATCGATTCACGAAAAGGTAAAGCAGGAAAATTTGATGCAACAACGATATCAACCCCAAATTTTTTTAAATGTTGGGCAAAGAAGTCTGGTGATAGGGTAATGACCATAGATATTTCACCTTTGGTTCTGATATCGTCAAAAACCTCTTTTATTCCTCCAATCCACGGTGAGGCATGAAAAACTTTAGCAACGTCAGCGTACTGCAAGTTTGACCATAGACGTTGTAATTCAGCGGCAAATTTCTTGGTATCTATATCGCCTTGAGAAAATTGTTTTTCCAGCAGATGAAGCTCTGTCAGGCAATTCATTGTACGGGCAATTTCCAGACTTGCTGTGGTTCCTCTGAGAAGAGTGCCGTCCATATCAAAAACATGTAATACTTTCATAATAAACCTAAGTCATTTTTTCGTTATAGGGAGAGGGTAGGTTTGTTCGTGATGGTAAACATATAGGGATTACCTATCTTAGTAATCCCCCGCTTATTCAGTTAGCTCACGAATTAGGCGGCTTTTACTGCCAAGGTTTTAAGGACCGCTGAGGCGGCATAGTGGCCACTAATCATTGCAGCAACAATACCTCTGAAAATTCCACAAGCGTCACCTGCAACCCATACAGGATAAGGGGAAGTTTCCAGGCTTAAATCACCGTCAAGACTGGGATACCAACCGACACCTTCTAGTGTAGGACCGACGATATGTGTATTCTCGTGATCAATTTCGGGAAATTTTTTGATAATATTACGTAATCCTTGCAACATTTTATCGAATAGCTCTTCTCCATAAATAGATATAAGTTGTGTAATTATGTTAGCATTTCCTGCTAATACATCTTGTACTTTGATTCTAAAGTAAGAATCTTCTTGCTTCATGGCGGAAACAATATTATTGAGTGCTCGGTCCGCGATATCTTCATCGAGGATACGTGTATTAAACCCAACATTAGATCGTCCTGTCGAAGGGCCGTCAGAATGACCGGAAACGGTCCATAAATCTTGGGTTTTTGTTAATACTGTTTCGCCATCCCGGCAAGCACAGAAAGTACGCCATTCAATAACGCCATCATCTGACCGAAACTTTAACTTCGGGTCGAGTTGTTTCATATTTTTAAAAAATGCCAAATCTTCTTGCTGTTCAATGCGGAACCCAACTTCTAACCGATTGAAAGATTGTTTTTTAACCAGACTGGCAATCTCTAATGGACCAAATCTTCCACTAGCTAAAATGATTCGTCGGCATTCAATTTGATAAGTATTGGCATTTTTGTCTCTTAAATTCATAATCAGAGCATCTTTTCTTTTGACGTATTTATAAGACAGGAATTTAGTTTGTGTGATGATATCTGCATCTGCCGTTTGCACCATATCTTCAACAAGATTAATTCTATCTTCAAGAGACATATAATTAGAGGGATAATCTTTTAATACCCATTCCCCGGAGCCTACTGTAAAGTCTTTGGGATTTGTTGGGAATGGTGGTGTGTCCAGACCATATGTGTTTAGCGTGGTGCATGTCCATTCATAAGCTTGCCGTAATTCCAGTTCATTTGGTAATTCCCAAAGTGCACTGGCAGAAGGAAAAAATGAGAATTTTCCGTCAGAAAACAGCCCTGCACCACCGTGTCCTTCGGTTATCTCAACGAGATTATCTTTATCGCGTTCATGAATAGCTTTGCCATTATCGATTAGTACAACTCGTAAACCTTTTCCTTTCAATTTCTGTACCGCAGCTAAACCTGCTGGGCCAGCGCCAATAACAGCGACATCATATACAGACATTTCTCTCCTCCATTCTTTAGTCAGAATTAATGTTCCTGGGAACATTTTCTATGAGTTGAGCATTGAATTATTTGTTCGGTTTTACGGAGTACATCCCGTTTTTTGCTAGAAATAGCATTCTATTCCGATTACCCTTATCAAATACGAAACTACTGGTATCGAAAATAGAACGTCTAAACTTGCTTTTCTGGTCCTATTTGTCAATACCAATTTTGGGGTATTTTAATTTGTCAATGAATGGAGCGATTTATGAGTGAGAATGAGCGGCTATCCCCATTAAGACGTGGGCGTCCACGCGATAATGACACAACAAAAGCTGTGTTGAATGCTGCACTTGTTCTCGTTGAAAGTGGACGGATTGCAGATATTACTATTAACCATATTGCCTTGTATTCAGGCGTTGCGAAATCGACTATTTATCGTAGATGGCCGAATGTATCAGCAGTTTTAATGGATGCTTTCTTTGATGATATTGAACCTCTAATTATTTATGACAAACAGATGCCGGTGATAGAATCCATGCGGATTACCATTAAAAAGCTTATTGAAGTGTTGCAAAGTAAGCACGGGTTACTGTTTAGGTATCTGTTGGGATCAGCGCAGTACGATACTGAGGTGAGAGAGGTTTTTATTCAGCGCTGGCTTGAACCACGACGACAGTTAGGAAAGCAGATTATTTTACATGCTATCGAGCGGGGAGAAATTTCTTCTCATACTGATCGTGACTTATTGTTAGACTGCATTTTCGGTGCTATTTACTACAAATATATGGTTTCTTTTTCTCTCGTTACACCTGAATTTGTCGATAAGGTTATTGATTGTGCGTTTGGTGGTTTGGCTAGGGATTGAATGTTCATTTCGATAAAAAAGGATCTGTTGGCGGTTATAGGTGTCCCATCCAAAGAGTGATTTTTGCTAAGTCAAAATAGCTTTTTCATATATCTCATCCAATACGCCACCACATGTTGTGGCGTTGTCAGTTTATTACATCGTTGGCAAAAGAAAGTTGGCAAAAGAACTTTCTCTAGCCAGGAAAAACCCTTTCTTAGTTAAATTATATTTTTGTAAAATTTATGTAAATAATTTGTGATTGTAAACACAAAAATAAGAAAAATATGATTCCTTGATAATTGGAGAGAAATAATATTAACAAATTGATTCATAAGAAAATAAAAATAATAAACTCATCAATTTGTCATTTTAGCTAATGGTTTGGTCTATTGAATATACATGTATGTACAACTATACATTAGCAAATATCTAAAGACCAAAAGGAGCCAGACCGTGACCGCCCAAAATAGTAAATTCCGTAATGTTGGTATTCGGGCACCCAGAGGAACACAATTAACAGCCAAAAGTTGGCTAACCGAAGCTCCTCTGCGCATGTTAATGAATAATCTTGATCCAGAAGTTGCTGAAAACTCTTATGAACTGGTGGTGTATGGTGGTATTGGTCGGGCTGCTAGAAATTGGGAGTGCTATGACAAGATTATTGAAACACTGAAAGAGTTGGAAGACGATGAAACGTTGTTAATCCAATCGGGTAAGCCGGTTGGGGTATTTAAAACCCATAGCAATGCCCCACGGGTACTTATTGCAAATTCGAATTTGGTGCCGCACTGGGCGACTTGGGAACACTTCAACGAGCTGGATGCTAAAGGGCTGGCTATGTACGGCCAAATGACGGCGGGTAGCTGGATTTACATTGGCAGCCAGGGAATTGTTCAAGGCACCTATGAAACGTTTGTGGAAGCTGGTCGCCAGCATTATAACGGTAATTTACAGGGCCGTTGGGTGTTAACTGCTGGTTTGGGAGGGATGGGGGGAGCACAACCGCTGGCTGCAACACTGGCTGGAGCGTGTTCGCTAAATATTGAGTGTCAGCAAAGCAGGATTGATTTCCGTCTGCGTACTGGTTATGTCGATGAACAAGCGAAAGATCTGGATGACGCCCTGGCTCGGATCGAAAAATACACTCAGGAAGGTAAAGCCATCTCTATCGCACTGTGCGGTAATGCCGCTGAAATTTTGCCTGAATTAGTCCGTCGGGGCGTACGCCCGGATTTGGTCACTGACCAGACAAGTGCACACGATCCTCTCAATGGCTATCTACCGAAAAACTGGAGTTGGGAAGAATACCGCCAACGTGCTATTTCAGCACCGGAAGAGGTCATCAAAGCAGCAAGATCTTCAATGGTGGAACATGTTAAGGCGATGTTGATTTTCCAGCAACAGGGCATTCCTGTTTTTGATTACGGCAACAACATTCGCCAAATGGCATATGAAGTCGGCGTAGAAAATGCTTTCGATTTTCCTGGTTTTGTTCCTACTTATATTCGCCCGTTATTTTGCCGTGGTATCGGGCCCTTCCGCTGGGTAGCGCTTTCTGGTGATCCACAGGATATCTATAAAACTGACGCTAAAGTTAAAGAATTACTCCCCGATGATCAACATTTGCATCATTGGCTAGATATGGCGAGGGAACGCATCAGCTTTCAGGGTCTACCTGCCCGTATCTGTTGGGTTGGTTTAGGGCAGCGAGCCAAGCTAGGGTTAGCTTTTAACGAAATGGTACGCAGTGGCGAACTTTCTGCACCGATTGTTATTGGTCGTGACCATCTGGATTCCGGCTCTGTAGCCAGCCCGAATCGCGAGACTGAATCCATGTGTGATGGCTCTGATGCCGTTTCGGACTGGCCGTTGCTAAATGCCTTACTGAATACTGCCAGCGGTGCTACCTGGGTTTCTCTGCATCATGGCGGTGGTGTCGGCATGGGTTTCTCACAACATGCCGGTATGGTGATTGTTTGTGATGGAACTGATGAAGCCGCAGAACGTATAGCACGGGTGCTACATAACGATCCGGCCACTGGGGTTATGCGTCATGCCGATGCAGGTTATGAAATCGCTATCC
The DNA here is from genome assembly GCF_042879355.1 of Photorhabdus sp. RM71S. Taxonomy (NCBI): domain Bacteria; kingdom Pseudomonadati; phylum Pseudomonadota; class Gammaproteobacteria; order Enterobacterales; family Morganellaceae; genus Photorhabdus; species Photorhabdus sp. RM71S. The sequence goes on from NZ_JBHFKV010000012.1 coordinate 25,167, forward strand.
ATTGTGCCAAAGAGCAAGGACTAGACTTGCCGATGCTTAATACAAAATAAGGAACATTATGAAGCAGCTAACTATTTATCCAGGCAAATTGACCCTTGATGAACTACGTCAGGTTTATCTACAACCGATAAAAATCACGCTGGATAGCCAAATTTTTCCTGCTATTGAACACAGCGTGGAGTGTGTTAATGCGATTCTTGCTGAAAATCGCATTGCCTATGGGATTAATACCGGGTTCGGGCTATTAGCCAGTACACGAATTGAAGAAGATAATTTAGAAAAACTACAGCGTTCGCTTGTCGTTTCTCATGCTGCCGGGGTCGGTGAAGCGTTGGACGATAATATGACCCGGTTGATCATGGTATTGAAAATTAACAGCCTCTCCCGTGGTTACTCAGGTATTCGTCTCGCCGTTATTCAAGCATTAATCGCGTTAGTCAATGCGGAAATTTATCCTCATATTCCCTGTAAAGGATCGGTAGGGGCTTCGGGTGATTTAGCGCCGTTGGCACATATGAGCTTGTTATTACTTGGGGAAGGGCAAGCGCATTATCAGGGCGAATGGCTGCCAGCCAAAGAAGCGCTGGCAAAGGCCAATTTACAACCCATTACATTAGCGGCTAAAGAAGGTTTGGCGTTACTCAATGGAACCCAAGTATCCACGGCCTTTGCGTTACGTGGGTTATTTGAGGCAGAAGATCTGTTGGCGGCAGCGATAGTTTGTGGTTCTTTATCCGTAGAGGCGGCATTGGGTTCCCGCAAACCATTTGATGCCCGTGTACATGCGGTACGGGGGCAACAGGGGCAGATCGATGTTGCCGCATTGTATCGTCATGTATTAGAGGAGAGCAGCGAACTATCAGATTCTCACATCAATTGCCCCAAGGTACAGGACCCTTATTCATTACGTTGTCAGCCACAAGTCATGGGCGCTTGCCTGACTCAGTTGCGCTATGCTGCTGATGTTATTCTGACTGAAGCTAATGCCGTATCTGATAACCCACTGGTGTTTGCTGAGCAGGGAGAAGTGATTTCCGGTGGTAACTTCCATGCTGAACCTGTTGCAATGGCGTCTGATAATTTGGCTCTGGTATTGGCAGAGATAGGTGCATTGTCAGAACGACGTATTGCGTTGTTGATGGATTCACATATGTCACAGCTTCCGCCTTTTCTGGTTGAGAATGGTGGTGTGAATTCAGGTTTTATGATTGCACAAGTGACGGCAGCGGCGCTTGCCAGTGAAAATAAAGCATTAGCACACCCGGCGAGTGTTGACAGTTTACCAACTTCGGCTAATCAAGAAGATCATGTATCAATGGCGCCGGCTGCGGGACGTCGTTTATGGGAGATGGCAGAAAATACCCGAGGTATTCTGGCAATTGAATGGTTATCTGCCTGCCAGGGGATCGATTTCCGTAATGGCCTGAAAAGCAGCCCGATTTTGGAAGAAGCGCGTGTTATCTTGAGAGCGAAAGTAGATTATTATGATCAGGATCGTTTTTTTGCACCTGATATTAATGCTGCTGTGAAATTATTAGCTGAGCAACATCTCTCCTCATTACTTGCTTCTGGACAGATATTACAGAGTAAAAATAACCGTTAAATAAGCCAATGGCCGGTGCCCGACCGGCCTGATTGTCACATTTATCTTTCTCATAAAACCCAATAATAAAAGATAAGAGGGTAAATCATGCAAGCTTCATTACAACTAGAGCGAGGACTCAACGCACGCCATATCCGGTTTATGGCGTTGGGTTCTGCGATTGGTACAGGTCTTTTTTATGGTTCTGCTGAAGCAATAAACATGGCCGGTCCGGCGGTATTGTTAGCTTATTTAGTGGGCGGTGCTGCTGTCTTTATGGTTATGCGTGCTTTAGGAGAAATGGCGGTCTACAGACCGGATGCCGGCTCTTTCGCCAGTTACGCTCATCAATATTTAGGCCCGTTACCCGGATTTATTACCGGCTGGACTTATACTTTCGAAATGATCATCGTTTGTCTGGCGGATGTGACTGCTTTTGGCATTTATATGGGGCTATGGTACCCGGAAGTGCCGCGTTGGATATGGGTACTTAGCATTATTTTCATTATTGGCGCGCTCAATCTTTGTAAAGTCAAAGTATTTGGCGAAATGGAATTCTGGTTATCGATTCTGAAAGTTGCTGCAATCAGCGCCATGATTATTGCCGGAACCTGTATTATTCTGTTTGGTTTTAGCGGCCATTTTCAGGCAACGGGGGTTCAAAATCTGTGGCAACACGGGGGATTTATGCCTAATGGGTTGGGGGGCATTATTGAGTCTCTGGCTGTTGTGATGTTTGCTTTTGGTGGTATTGAAATCATTGGTATTACATCCAGTGAAGCTAAAAATCCGGCGAAAGTGATCCCGCAAGCGATTAACTCTATCCCGTTTCGCATTCTTCTGTTTTATGTACTCACTATTTTTGTATTAATGGCGATTTACCCTTGGAACAGCATCGGCCAAGAAGGTAGTCCATTTGTCGCAATATTTCAGGGATTAGGCATTGGTTCGGCGGCGAATATTCTGAATATTATCGTCATTACGGCGGCAATTTCGGCCATTAACAGCGATATTTTTGGTGCCGGTCGTATGATGTATGGTATGGCGGAGAAAGGATTAGCCCATAAAAAATTTATGCATTTAAGCCGTAACGGCGTGCCTTGGGTGACGATCATGGTTATGACACTGGCGTTATTGTGTGCTGTGGTTCTCAATTATTTGCTGCCTAAACAGGTATTTGTCATTGTTGCTTCGATTGCGACTTTTGCCACTGTGTGGGTCTGGTTAATGATTTTGCTATCTCAATTTGCTATGCGCAGAAAAATGTCACCGGGAGAAGCACAAAAATTACAATTCCCAGTACCGATGTGGCCTGTTGCGCCGATTTTGACCATCGTGTTTATGATATTTATTATTGCTGTTCTCAGTTACTTCCCTGCGACACGAATTGCGTTCTATGTGGGAGGTGTATGGATCGCGCTGTTAATATCCGCCTATTATTTATGGATACGAAAAAATGTCATTATTGTGAGCGCTCAATCAGCCAAAGAAACGCGGTGTTAAATAGGTATACCTATGGATTTCAAGATGCGTCGCGACGGCAAGGGAGCGAATCCCCGGAAGCATAGATAACTATGTGACCGGGGTGAGTGAGTGTAGCCAACAAAGAGGCAACTTGAAAGATGACGGGTATAGAAACCAAACCGTCTTGTTGTTGAATAAGACGGTTTGCATCGAAAATTAATTAAAAATCTACGATAAAATATCTGGGTTGCCTTTTTAGTTGTCATTCCTTAATTCATTGTTCGCTTAACATTAGTACTTAAAATTCTATATCATTAACCTGATATAAAGCTGATTTGTCTCAATGATCGTGGCAAACTAGCAGGCTAATGAATTTGCAGGGTTGGAGGCGCTTTTGGACAAGATTTTTATCGATGAGGCAGTAGCTGAGTTATATACCATTCAGGATATGTTGCGCTGGTCTGTTAGCCGGTTTAATGCGGCGAATATTTATTACGGGCACGGCACAGACAATCCCTGGGATGAGGCACTGCAACTGGTTCTTCCATCACTGTTTTTGCCGTTGGATATCCCACAAGAGATGCTAACCACGCGACTGACATCAACTGAACGTCATCGTATTGTTGAACGGGTACTGCGCCGTATTAATGAGCGTATTCCAGTTGCTTATTTGACTAACAGAGCTTGGTTTTGTGGTCATGAATTTTATGTTGATGAACGGGTTTTGGTTCCACGTTCACCGATTGGTGAATTAATTAATAATGAATTTGCAGGATTGATCCCTGAGCAGCCCGCCAATATCCTCGATCTCTGCACGGGTAGTGGTTGTATTGCCATTGCTTGTGCATATGCTTTCCCGGAAGCAGAAGTAGATGCGGTGGATATTTCCGCAGATGTGCTGGCCGTGACTGAACAGAATATTCAGAATCACAGCCTTGACCACCGGGTCATTCCGATTCGTTCTGATCTGTTCCGCGATATGCCACCGGTTAAATACGATCTTATTGTCACGAACCCGCCTTATGTTGATGCCGAGGATATGAGCGACTTGCCGGAAGAGTTTCGCCGTGAGCCTGAGCTGGGTTTGGCGGCGGGTTCGGATGGTTTGAAACTGGCACGCCGTATTCTGGCAACTGCGCCAAATTTTCTCACTGAACGAGGTGTATTGATTTGTGAGGTTGGTAACAGTATGGTGCATTTGATTGGACAATATCCTGATGTGCCATTTACTTGGTTGGAATTTGAATATGGTGGTGATGGCGTATTTATGTTGACACGTCAACAGTTGGTTGAACATCACGAACATTTTCGCTTATTCAAAGATTGAATAATTGAATAGGCTGTAGCTGCGGTAATAATAATGCAAAACGGGCAGAGTTAAATAAAAAGAACGGTTAACAGGAAGGAATTGGGATGGCGGGAAATAGTATCGGGCAATTTTTCCGGGTCACCACTTTTGGCGAATCTCACGGTTTGGCGTTGGGATGTATTGTCGATGGTGTGCCACCGGGCATTGCAATCACAGAAGCTGATCTGCAAGTTGATTTAGATAGGCGTCGTCCGGGAACTTCCCGTTATACAACGCAGCGCCGTGAGTCGGATCAGGTTCGCATTCTTTCTGGTGTATTTGAAGGGGTAACTACTGGCACCAGTATCGGTTTACTCATTGAAAATACTGACCAGCGTTCTCAGGATTACAGCGCTATTAAAGATGTATTTCGTCCAGGCCATGCCGATTACACTTATGAACAGAAATACGGTATCCGCGACTATCGTGGTGGTGGCCGCTCTTCTGCTCGCGAAACGGCAATGCGTGTTGCGGCAGGTGCAATAGCGAAAAAATATTTGCTGGATAAATATGGCATTCGTGTCCGTGCTTGCTTGACCCAAATGGGTAATATCCATTGCCAATTGAAAGATTGGGAACAGGTGGAACAAAACCCATTTTTCAGTCCTGATGAAACCAAGCTTGAACAACTTGATGCCCTGATGCGTGAACTGAAAAAGGCGGGCGATTCTATTGGCGCGAAAGTGACAGTGGTCGCGGAAAATGTTCCTGCTGGTTTGGGAGAACCGGTTTTCGATCGCCTTGATGCTGATATTGCTCATGCGCTGATGAGTATTAATTCAGTAAAAGGTGTTGAAATTGGTGATGGTTTTGGTGTTATCAATTTACGTGGCAGCGAAAACAGAGATGAAATAACTGCTCGGGGATTCACCAGTAATCATGCGGGAGGAATTCTGGGGGGTATTAGCAGTAGCCAGCCAATTGTTGCTCATATTGCGTTGAAGCCAACTTCTAGCATCATGGTGCCTGGCAAAACGATTAACCGTCAGGGTGAAGAAGTGGAAATGGTCACTCGTGGTCGCCATGATCCTTGTGTTGGTATCCGTGCTGTACCAATTGCAGAAGCTATGATGGCGATTGTGCTGATGGATCACCTGTTACGCCAGCGAGCGCAGTGTGCTGATGTAGAATCCAGCCTTCCTCGCTGGTGAATTTGAGAATGAAGCTAGCCTTGAAAATCCCAGAGACTGAAATGGGTAGCTTAATGTTGATAAGCGGTTTCTTTTGATGGGATGAAATATGGACTGGTTATTGTCATTAAGTGCGGAAGTTTACGTTCTGCTCTTTCTGGTTGCAGTGATGGCTGGATTTATTGACTCGATTTCTGGTGGTGGCGGTCTATTGACCATCCCGGCGCTGTTATCCGTTGGTGTCTCTCCGGTGCAGGCGTTGGCGACCAACAAGTTGCAGGCAGTGGGAGGCTCCTTCTCTGCCAGCCTCTATTTTGTTCGTTACGGTGAGGTTGATCTCAAATCTCAACGCTTTGCCATACTGATGACATTACTTGGCTCAATGGCTGGTGCGATTATTGTCCAGTTTATAAAGCCAGATTTTCTCTGTCAGCTATTACCGGTTCTGGTCATTATCATTGGTCTTTATTTCCTTTTGACGCCAGCCATTGGTATGGAAGATAGCCATCGTCGCTTGACGCCTGTGGCCTTTGCCTTGTTTATCGGGAGTGGGCTTGGTTTATATGACGGCATATTTGGTCCCGGTGTTGGCTCATTTTATGCATTAGCTTATGTTGTGTTGTGCGGCTATAACCTGGCAAAATCCACCGCGCATGCTAAGGTACTGAACTTTGCTTCTAATATAGGTTCACTGGCGCTTTTTATCCTTGGCGGTCAAGTTTTGTGGATATTGGGCCTTGTGATGTTGGCAGGGCAGGTGATTGGCGCACGGTTAGGCGCAAGTTTGGTTTTGACTCATGGGCAAAAATTGATTCGCCCTATGATTGTCATTATCTCTTTTTTGATAAGTATTAAGTTACTGAATGATAATCACGGCGATACGATCCGTAGCTGGCTAGCATTTTATTTTTGATTCAGGATCTTGTTTTTAATTCATGATAACGCATAACTATCAACAACTTATTGATATTTTTAATCGCTGTTTTGGTGATGAATACAACACTCGTTTGGTTAAAGGCGATAATGAACCTATTTATCTGCCGGCAGATGAAGAGGTTCCCTATAACCGGATTGTGTTTGCTCATGGTTTCTATGCCAGTGCATTACATGAAATTGCTCATTGGTGCATTGCGGGTAAAGAGCGTCGTAAGCTAGTGGATTTTGGTTATTGGTATTGCCCGGATGGGCGTGATGCACAGACGCAAAGTGAATTTGAAAAAGTAGAAATTAAACCACAGGCACTTGATTGGTTGTTTTGTACTGCGGCAGGTTTTCCGTTTAATGTCAGTTGTGACAACCTTGAAGGGGATTTTGAACCTGACAGATTAGTTTTTCAGCGTAAAGTTCATGCTCAGATCATAGACTATTTGGCGCAGGGTATACCTGCAAGAGCAGAGTGCTTTATTCAGGGATTGCACTCGTTCTACAATACGCCCCCATTGAAAGCAGAACATTTCCCTTATCCGGAAGATATGTTCGTAGAATGAAATTGAATTTAAGGAAAAATAATGCTTGCTGAGTTTGAAACGCGCATTTTGGCGCAAATCGATGACATGGTAGATCATGCCAGTGATGATGAATTGTTTGCTGGTGGTTATCTCCGCGGGCATCTCACTTTAGCGGTAGCAGAATTGGAGCAGGAAGGTGCGCATACGGCTGAACAGCTTCATGATCGTGTTGAAGAAAGTATCCAAAATGCGATTAAAGCGGGAGAATTGGCACCACCAGATCAGGTTCTTGTTCTTAATACCTGGCAGCGCCTGCTGGATAATGCCAAAGCTGAATAATTTTATTAAAGGGCAGAAAACGAACTGTGCTACCAAAATTCATATGAATATCTAACGCTTGGCGGTGCAGTTCGCCAGAATCAGAGGCTCAATAGCGATTTTTATTCTTTCTATGTTTTACTTTATCTCGTTTGATGGTGGCCATTGTCGTGAGGTATGTAGTACCCGTAGGATAACCACCGTGTGGGTTGTTTCGGCATACACCACTACATAACTACATAGTTGGCTCGGACAACCATCTCCCGCGTGCCGGGAATGCGGCCTGGTCGGTAAAGTTGCGGGCGTTCTGGTAATGTTGCCACCTTATTCTCTATTTCGTTTTTTAACTGTTGAGCTGCATGGGGATTATCGTCAGATATGTAATCAATAATTATCAACAAATCAGCTCTGGCTGTTTCCCTCCATTCAAGAGTTAGCACGAAGTTTCCTTTCAATTAATTCTTGCGCTTCATCCATTACTTGCTGATGTGGGACTGATTGGCGCGTATCGTCGAGCGCTTCTTGCACTTTAGCGAAAAACCAAGCGTCGTAAGTTTCCGTATCAGCGGTGAAACCAGCGGGTAATGCACCATCTCTGGCGACACGGGTTAGCAGGATGCGTACAGCATCAGATATGGTTAGGCCTAAATTAGCGAGCGTTTTTGTCGCATCGGTCTTGAGTTTGTCGTCTACACGAACGTGCAGCATTGATGTTTGAGTAGCCATTTTTTTATCCTCCGTCTATCAGATTCCATTATGTATCTCATTTGAGAGCTATGTGCAAGCGTTAGGATACATTAAATGATATTACCAAAATTCATATGAATATCTAACGCTTGGCGGTACAGTTCCTTAATGGCTTTTCAATTTTCACTTTACGGCCTTTCAGTAGTTTTCTGATCCAAAAACGATTTGGATGAAGAGCTGCCAGTGTTTCATTATCCAGTGGTAATGGCTCATCAAAGATCTGCCCTGCAAGGATTTCTGCACTGAGTGGCGCAGAGCATAATCCACGAGAACCTAATGCCCCGATAACAAACAGATTGGAATAACAAGGTGCATCTGTGATGGGGGCCTTTGTACGGATTTGTTCTGGCAGATCTTGATAATCTGCCATTATTTCATTGAGATTCGGCACATTTCCCACCATTGGCATATGATCACGAATAGCGCAGCGAATACCTTGACGGGATTGTTTAGCAGAAACATCAACCTGATTTACCCATTCGGCATCAGGTAAACATTTCAGCAATCGATCTCGGTTCTCCTGTTGTTCTATTTCAGAATATTCACTATCAAGCCGATGACGCTGATAACTGGCGCCGATACAATGGTGTTGATTGGCTGGATTAGACGGTGTTATATAACCATCGTAGCAAAGTACATTTTGCAATTGGCTCAGATCAGTTGTCGTTGGAATATGGCTGACTTGACCACGAACAGCAGTTACCGGCAGTTTCTCAGTTTGTTCAAATTGGGGTAGATGATGACCGTTGGCGATAATTACCGTTTTATGCTGTACATTTAACGGTTGTCCTTGATGCATCAAATGCAGTTGCCAACCATGTTGGTTGTGATTAAGCGCGGTAACTTGATGATTTAAGCGACAGAGCATGCCTTGCTGTTGGGCTAATTCGGTTGCCGTTTTGGTGAGTTCAGCCGGGCATATCCATCCGCCTTGTGGATAGTGAATGCCGTGGTGATGAATATCCAGCCCACATTTTTCACTCAACTGATGACAATTCATGCCGATGGCGAGTTCATTCGGCCATTCTGTTGCCAGCATTTTCTCAATTTTCTTGCTACTTTTTTCATCATAAGCAAGTTGGCTGACACCACACCATTGGTGGTCGAAATCAATTCCTTGCGCTGATAGCTGCTCATACTGGCGGCGGGCAAAGGTAAATGCCGCGGTAAAGAATTTTTCGAGTTCGTTATTATTACCGTTAAGTAATGGGTAAAGTGCTCCTTGGCGATTACCGGATGCACCTTGTGCCGAGGTTGTATCCTGACAGTAAAGAGTCACCTGCGCTCCACGACGCAGTAGCGCGAGTGCGGTGAAAATACTGGCAATCCCGCCGCCGATAATGGCGATATCATTGGTGTGGCTTGCTGACGGCCGGGCAAACCAAGGTGCAGGTAATGGCTGATATTTATGAGTTGCTAAAACCCCAGTCAGCATTTCTCTTTTGCGGCCAAATCCTTTGACTTTACTGACATTAAAACCGGCTTGTTGTAAACCACGACGGACGATACCCGCAGAAGTAAAGGTTGCAAAAGTGCCTTCTGGATGAGCAAATTGTGCCATTGCAGCAAACAACTGTTCACCCCACATTTGCGGGTTTTTGGCAGGAGCAAAGCCATCTAAAAACCAAGCATCTATTTTGCTGTGAAGACTGGAATCCATTGTTGGCAACAGATCATTGACGTCACCAAACCATAAATCCAGTGTGACGGTTCCGTTTGCCATAATCAATCGGTGACAGCCTGCTAGTGGTTGAGGCCATTGCTGACAGAGTTGCTGAGAAAAAATTTCAAGCTCAGGCCAGCGTTGATGAGTGGCTTTTAACTCGTTGGTTTTCAGTGGATACTTCTCGAAACTGATGAAATGTAGACGCTTCAATGGGGCATCAGGATTTTGCTGTCGAAATGCATCAAATGATTGCCAGAGCGTCAGAAAATTTAATCCCGTTCCGAAGCCGGTTTCCGCGATTACACAGTTAGAACGGGAATGAGTGCTGAATCGTTGGGGGAAGCGGTTACCGTTGAGAAATACATAACGGGTTTCTTCCAGCCCATCTTGATTTGAGAAGTAAACGTCATCAAACTGTGTTGAAACCGGAGTACCTTGATCATTCCAACTTAGGGTTGCGGTACAGATAACAGAATTTTTCACGGTAATGCCTGTAATATTACTGATAATAATGCGATTTTAGCGAGGTTGGGGTTGATGTACCACCTGGCAGAAGAAAAGAGTGGAAAAGTGTTGAGCCTTGCTTGCGGCGTGTACGGTTTTGCCATCCCAAATTTTCAGGGGCGATTATTTAATCGGTTTATGAAAAATTTATCTCTCGGTTAGAGACTTTATTAAAGTCTGTTATTTTTGGAAAGTATTGACTGATGAGTCCATTGATATTCTCATTTATTTCTCTTTTATCTTTATATACCCAATGGATTTCAAGATGCATCGAGACGGCAAGGGAGTGAATCCCCGGGAGCATAGCAAACTATGTGACCGGGGTGAGCGAGTGCAGCCAACAAAGAGGCAACTTGAAAGATAACGGGTATAAATCAATATATAAATAGTCTCATGATACAAGAATATTTTTTTATACTGCTTTAGATAATCAACCACTTGTCTGGCTTTTATTATGAATAAGCGCTCTTCATAAAATTGCACCTTAATCAGTTGGTGTCCAACTTTTGGGGTGCAGTTCAGCAAAAAAGGGTTTGCATTTATAAATGAATGTGAAATCCACATAATTTTTTAAATTCTTCTGATTGCCTCTTTTTTAAATGTGAGGAAATCGTATCAATCATTGATATCACTTTACGCTTGGCTGCTTCTTTATCACCGCCATTATGATTTACTTCTTCAATATAGGATGAGCATAACTTACAAAATTCAACTACTCTCTTTTCAAGGGTATTTGAATATTTGTCGATAAAATCATAATGGCGGTAATTATTAGCCCGTTTTAAGTAATCTGAATTTTGCATAGGTGTAGGTATGAATACTTCTTCTGAATTGAACCCGGCAATCTCCTTAGTATAACTTCTGTATATTGATTCTAATAATCGCTGATTTTTACTGGATATAATCATAATTAGTCCATAAAGCGTGATGAATGCGCCAATTAGGATATGATTTTGTTGTGAAGCAATTGGTTCAATTTTGTTAAATTTGTTGCTGTATTGTGATAAAATATTTATGTCCATATTAAAAGCTACTAAGATCCATATGATACCAACGCTCAGTAGAAGATAACCAAGTCCTCTCATTATTAACCCCCATTAGGATTATTGGGTAAAGTTACTTAGGTCTTACAATGAACCGACCATTTGCATATGACATAGCATAATTACCATTATTTTTTGTGTGAATAATGGCTTTATCGGTTGATAAAATCAGAAAATTTTCTGTTCTAAAACATTTGTTGCTGTAAGTTTAGGTATTTTATGTAATTCAGCCAGTAATATAACATAGGGATTGATTCATTTCATGAAAATTTTATTCATCCTTATTAGTCTCAGTTATTAAATTTGTTTCTAATTAACAAGAAATTTAATAAAATAGCAAGTATAGCAACTGCTATATAAATATAAGGCTACTAATCATTATCCGGATGATTGATAAGTTCATATGTATTGCATTGATATTATTAGCCTTAGACTAAGTTTTTGATGGAAATTACGAGTATTTTTCGATCTTATTGTTTAACAGAATAATTCCTATCTGAAATTTATTTTCATCTATTGAAATCTGAATCTCTTTATTGTGTTCTATGAAAGTTAATAGTTGCTTTGATTTGAAAGCATATTGGGATTTTTAGAAAGATGAATTTTTCTTCGTAATTTTATCCTGATCGGACTTGTTCAGCGTACAAGTGTACGCTAAAGTGCTACATAGCTATAGATGGAAATCCAGCAGATAAACATATTTAATGAGGTATTTAATGAAGCGTGTAGTGATCACTGGCTTGGGTATTGTTTCCAGCATTGGTAATAATCAGAAAGAAGTACTGGCATCTCTGAAAGAAGGCCGCTCCGGAATAACTTTTTCTGGAAAATTCAAAGAGATAGGAATGAGAAGCCATGTCTGGGGTAATGTAAAACTGGATACTTCCGGATTAATAGACCGAAAAATTCAGCGTTTCATGAGCGATGCCTCTGTTTATGCTTATCTGGCGATGGAAGAGGCAATTAAAGATTCTGGCCTAGCTGATGATCAGGTTTCCAATATTCGTAGCGGATTGGTAGTGGGTTCTGGTGGTGGTTCCCCGTATAACCAGGTTGCGGGTGCTGATGGGATGCGTACTCGTGGTTTGCGTGGTGTGGGACCTTATATGGTAACCCGCTCAATGGCTTCCGGTGTGTCAGCTTGCCTTGCAACTCCGTTTAAAATCAAAGGGGTAAACTACTCTATCAGTTCTGCATGCTCTACTTCTGCCCATTGCATAGGCCATGCAGCTGAACTTATTCAGTTAGGAAAACAGGATATTGTTTTTGCCGGTGGTGGTGAAGAACTCTGCTGGGAAATGAGTTGTGAATTTGATGCAATGGGTGCACTTTCAACGAAATACAACGAAATGCCAGAAAAAGCGTCCCGTACTTACGATAAGAGCCGTGATGGTTTTGTTATTGCTGGCGGTGGCGGTATTGTTGTTGTGGAAGAATTAGAGCATGCATTGGCACGTGGCGCACACATATACGCTGAAATTGTTGGTTATGGAGCAACATCTGATGGCGCAGATATGGTTGTTCCATCTGGCGAAGGTGCGGTTCGTTGTATGAATATGGCACTGCAAGGTGTGAAAGGTTCCATTGATTATGTGAACACGCATGGTACATCTACTCCTGCGGGTGATGTGAAAGAGTTGGAGGCGATCAGGGAAGTTTTTGGTGATACAACACCGGCAATTTCTGCAACAAAAGCGATGACTGGCCATTCACTGGGGGCTGCTGGTGTACACGAAGCGATTTATAGCCTACTGATGTTAGAGCATGGTTTTATTGCACCAAGCATTAACATTGAAGATCTTGATGATAAAGCGGTAGGCATGAATATCATCACTAAACCTACTGAGCAAAAGTTGAATACGGTGATGTCCAATAGTTTTGGTTTCGGTGGTACTAATGCTTCTTTGGTGATGAGCAAGTATTCAGCTTAATTTTCCTCATCAGAGTCTATTTCGATCGTGTCCAAACAACAATGGTCGTTATTTAATGCATCTTAGGTGACCGCGTGTAGCGAGTCACCTTTGTGTGTATGTTCCTGTTTTTGTATGTTGTTCGTATCTTGTCTGTTTCAACAGAAAAAGCCATTGTTAACAATGTTGAATACTCAATACTATTTAATAACTATTTAATAACTATTTAATAGTTATTGGGAGTTTTGAATCACCTATTTGGTAAAGATAGTATTTTGGTAAAGTGATTTTTGCTATGAATGTTGCAACAAACTTGGCGTGTTGTGTTATCCGTTTATAAGTATAAATTCAAACCTGTTTTGCTGAATTTTGATTGTGTATGAAATGTAATGTGAATATGGAAGTATATTCCTGTTACGGTAGGAAAGCCTATAATAATTATGATCTTGTAATATTATAGGCTTTTATTTATTACGTTTTGTTTTCAGTAGCCATTTGCTGAATACGGCGCTTACGGATAATTCTTAATATTGGTGGAGTAATCAGAACCAGAGCGGCAAGTATCAATAAGCTCTGAGTAATTGTGCTGCTCCACAGAATGCCAAATTCTCCATTACTAATAGAAAGTGCGCGACGTAAATTTTGTTCCAGCATTTCTCCTAATACGAAACCGAGGATTAATGGCGACATCGGGAAATTCATCTTCCTCAGAATGTAGCCAAAAATACCCAACCCTACCATCAACAGAAGATCAAATGTCGTACTGTGTATGGCATATACACCAACCGCTGAAACAGCAGCAATAGCTGGAACAAGGAACCAGAGTGGGATAGTGAGCATCCGTGTAAATAGACCTATCATTGGGATATTCATAATCAGTAGGATAATATTGGCAATCAATAAAGCCGCAATTAACCCCCAGACGATATCTGGCTGTTCAGTGAACATTCCCGGCCCAGGCGTAATATTATAGAGCGTTAATGCCCCCATCATAACGGCAGTGGTGCCTGAACCTGGTACTCCTAATGTTAGCATTGGAATAAAGGAGCCACAGGCCGAAGCATTATTAGCCGCTTCTGGTGCTGCTACGCCGCGAATATCACCTTTACCAAATGAATCGCTATTCCCACTGAGCTTCTTTTCAGTCATGTAGGTAATTGCGCTAGCAATAGTCGCTCCTGCACCAGGCAAAATACCGACAAAGAAACCGATAAAGGATGATCTAAGCGTTGGTATGGCGCATTCAGCCGCTTCCTTGCGATTGAACAGCAGACGGCCTGTTTTGCGGATAATGGTTTTGCCGGCGGAGGTACTCTCTAACATCAGCAAAATTTCGCTGACAGAAAACAGACCTATTACCACAACAATAAATTGAATGCCATCTGACAGATGAACATTGTCGAATGTAAAACGATAAACCCCGGTGTTGGCGTCTACTCCGACAGTTGCCAGACCCAATCCTATTAATGCTGCTAATAGTGATTTCAGCGGATTCTGACTCATCATGCTACCCAGACAAGCAATAGCAAAAACCATAAGTGCAAAATATTCAGCAGGGCCGAAAGCCAGTGACCACTGCGCCAGTAATGGTGCAAACAAAATAATGCCGAAAATTGCCAGCAAAGAACCACAGAAAGAACTCACCGCGGAAATAGACAGTGCCACACCTGCACGGCCCTGTTTGGCCATCGGATAACCGTCTAATGCGGTCATAATGGCAGCGGCATCACCGGGAACATTCAGCAGAATCGATGATATACGCCCACCATACTCACAACCGATATAAACGGTTGCCAATAAGATCAGGGCAGATTCAGCAGGCAGTTTTAAAGCGAAAGCCAGTGGCAGCAGAATCGCGACACCATTAATCGGCCCAAGCCCCGGTAGCAGCCCAACAATCGTACCGACAAAACAGCCAATTAAAGCAATAATCAGGTTTTGCGGCACCATTGCAACTTCAAAACCTTGACTGAGATACATCCAGGTTTCCATAAGTTCTCCGTCAGTTGAGCCAGCTACCGAGAGGCAGGGTTACGTCAAGTAAGCGGTCAAAGGCGAAATATAACGTGACGCCAAGGAACACCCCGGAAATGATTGCGGCAGGCAGTGTTGCGTTAAACAACAGCGCGACACTGAATGTCAGCAGCGCTGTAGCCAGAGGAAAACCAAGCCACTCGAATGACCAACCATAAACAACCAAAGAGAGAATCAACAGCATTAGGCGACGGATAACGGGGGCACTAGGCCAATTGCTTTGCTCCGGTTTTTTGAAAAGTAGTAGTAAAGCACAGAGTGCCATCAGAGACAGAATGATCATTGGGAAAGGTCTGGGCCCCAGGGGTTCATAAGTGTATTCGCTCTGAATTCCCCAACCAATAACTATCCCAATAGTACAGAGTACTAACCAGATAGTAGCAAAGATACGATCGCTCATGATAATGACTCTGTTATTTGGCTAAGCCAAAAGCTCTGGCTTGTTCACGATATTGTTCAACCTGTTTTTTCACATAGCGGTCCAATTCTTTGCCGGTCATGTTGAATTCGAACAACCCACGGATATCGCGTTGTTTTTTAAAAGCATCTGTTTGTTGTAGTTTATTAAAAGTATCAACCCACCATTGATACTCTTCGTCAGAAACTTTTGGTCCCATGTAAAATCCGCGGATAATCGGCCATACCAGGTCATAACCTTGCTCTTTGGCAGTAGGAATATTGGCTAAATCACCATCCAGTCGTTTATCTGCATAAACAGCCAGGACCCGGATTTTGTCTCCATTCAGGTAAGGTACCATCTCGCTTAGATCACCGGAAACTGCCTGGATATGATTACCCAGCAGGGCGGTGATAGGTTCACCACCTCCCTCAAATGCGACATAACGCATCTTGTGAGGATCAATTCCAACCTCTTTTGCCAGCAGTGCGGTTTTCATCCAGTCCTGACTACCGATAGAAGCGCCAGCACCAAATACAATGCTGTTGGGATTATCCTTAAAAGCATTCATCAAATCGTTCAGGGTACGGTAAGGTGAATCGGCACGGACAGCGATCATCCCATAATCAGTACCAACACTTGCCAGCCAGCGAACATCGTTAACGTTATAGCGACCAAATTTTCCCTGAGACAAATTGAGTAGAGAGCCGCCAGAGAAGGCGACAATGGTCCCCGCTTCAGTAGGTCGTTGTACGACGATAGCATTGTAAGCGACAGCGCCAACACCACCGGGCATAAAAGTGACACGCATAGGCTTGCTGATCTCTTTCGTATCCAGTAGTGAAACTTGGACCAGCTTGCAGGTCAGGTCGAACCCGCCCCCCGGTTTTGCAGGCGCAATACATTCGGTCCGGTTAGGTGCACTGGCAGCAAAAACACTGCTTGCGCTAAATAATAAAGCGGTTGCCGCTAACATCTTGATCGTTATAATTTTCATTTATTGGCTCTCATCAATACCCGTGTAAGATATAATCACTACAAACAGACCTGGTTGACTCAATTAGTAATAACAAAACCTTTCATTTACCTTTCATTAACAAGAAAAGTTGTTGATATGTGATTTCAATCGCTTAAATTTGCGTAGCGTTTCGCATTAATGAGTTTACAAATGGTTACAGACTTCCTTTTTTGTTTTGGTTTGTTGTAAGTTTCTCGTAGTTTTGATGTTGCTCTGTTTTACTCACGGTAAATTTACATTCGACTAAGGAGGTATAATGCAAATGGTAATTATTTATTTATGCAATGTGTCAAATTAAATGGAAAATTTATTGAATATAATCAGACTTTATATTGGGGAAATCTGAATTGAGGAAATGATGAGAAAATTGATTCTTTGTAGTGCTATGGGCAGTGCTATGGCTTTTGCTTTGGTGGGATGTAAAACAGAACTCAGTACTTCGGTATCTGTTAACCAACTGTTATCTGAACAAGTTAAAACGGTGACATCTGATTTGTTAGTTGAAGTCAGTGCTTGTGGTGATTATAAAGATTCCAGACAACCATCAAAATCTTTGTTAGACACTCAGGAAAAAGTACCGGCTATTTTTTCCAATGCGGAATACGTGGAATGTTTCAGAAAAAGTATGGATTCGTTTGCTCACTTTAAAGTTCCTGTAAGCGTAGGGAATTCAAGTATCACTGGTTCTACTAAGGGTATTCATCTTTACGGTAATGGTGCAGATATCTTGGTGATAAGCGTACCAAAAGAGATGAAGAAGAAAATTAGCCAGATAGATAGTTCAATGGCATCAAAGACCAAAATCTCAATTAATATTAAGAATGATACCGATGAAGTTTTAAAAATGACGGGTTTATCTGCATTTCTTAATGATAAAGATCCGATGGTGATATCGAATTTTAGTTTAAAAGTAGGCAGTGAAATAAAACTCACTTTGTCTAATGTCTCTGTGGCGTCTGTATTGGATGAACGTTTTGATTTTACTCCTGTACTCATGGCAATATCTGAGTAAATGGAAGCGGTAATAGAGATCTATTACTTAATTCAGTATGACAGAATACCCTGTTATTCATAGCGAGGTATTTTGGCATGAAAATGGAATTGAGTTAGTGTCTGACTATTTTTCAGAAAAATAGGTGTGTCGATATAAACTGGAAATATAGTTATGTCTGTAATTATATTTATACCCAATGGATTTCAAGATGCATCGCGACGGCAAGGGAGTGAATCCCCGGGAGCATAGCAAACTATGTGACCGGGGTGAGCGAGTGCAGCCAACAAAGAGGCAACTTGAAAGATAACGGGTATATATTAATCGATTAGATATTGAAGATATGCGCTTACTTTTAGTGGAAGACCACCCTGAATTATTGCATTGGTTGCAAAAAGCACTGAGCAGTTCAGGATTTGCCGTAGATGTTGCTAGTGATGGCATAGTTGCTGATCAATTATTACAGACAGAAAACTATGCATTATTGATTCTGGATGTTTCTTTGCCTAGGTTGGATGGACTTTCTCTGTTAGTTCGTTTGCGTAAGCGTGGGCAAAATTTGCCGGTATTATTATTAACGGCGAAAGCCGATGTTTCTGAACGAGTGAAAGGGCTTAATTCTGGTGCCGATGATTATCTGACGAAACCTTTTGATTTACAGGAATTGGAAGCACGTATCCGGGCATTACTTCGTCGTAGTGCAAGTTTTCTACAGGAGACGCTGACATTCGGTTCCCTTGTTTATCAGGATGATGGTTACTTTGTTCTGAACGATGAGCCATTGGCTTTGACACCAAGGGAATTTTCGGTTTTGACAACATTGTTCCATCGTCGGGGGAGGCCTGTTTCTAAACAACAGCTCTTTGAGCAGGTATTTGCACTATCAGATGAAGCAAACCTACAAAGTATTGAACTTTATGTACACCGGATTCGGAAAAAATTGTCAGGCAGTAATGTGGGGATCAGTACATTACGGGGATTAGGTTATCGTCTGGAGCACCAGAAAGATGACATGGTTTAAAGTACCGAACTCATTGTTTCATCAGTTACTCTTATTTTTTGGTGTTCCACTGTTTGTGTTGGGTTGTTTATCGGTTTGCACCCATTATTTTAGTGCAGAGAATGCGGCGACATTGGCTTATGACCGTACTTTATTGGCGTCTGCTCGAACTGTGGCAGAACGGCTGACTGTTAAGAATAATCAATTAATTGTCGATGTACCTTATGTGGTTTTGGATAGTTTTGAGCGAAATATGAATGATAGGCTGTTTTATCAAGTGTTATCACCTGAAGGGGAAATAATTTCCGGTTATGATGATTTGCCTTTGATCCCTAAAGATACGCTTCGCTCCAATTTATACACGGCTTTGGTTTATTTCTATGATGCTGAATATCACGGCCGGCCCATTCGGGTTGCTGCCCTTTATCAGCCGATCAATGAAGGGGGAATGATGGGAATGGCGTTGATACTAGTTGCTGAAACAGTAGCTTCCCGTCATTATCTTGCGCAACAATTATTAATATCTTCTTTGATGAGTCAAGGAACCGTGGTTGGGTTGACTCTGATTCTGGCTTATTTTCTGTTGAAGCAGTTACTTAAACCACTACATAAACTTTCTGGCGTCATGGTCCGTCGTCCCGCAAATGATCTTACTCCGTTACCGGATATGTTGCCTTGGTCGGAACTTTCCCCATTGTTATATGCATTTAATCGTTATATAGAGCGACTGAAATTGATGGTGAGTCGGCAGGAGAGGTTCAGTGCGGATGCTTCTCACCAACTTAGAACGCCATTAACAGTATTAAAAACTCAAGTAGCGGTAGCGCTTGCCAGCAAAGATCCAGCGCAATGGAAAGAAAGCTTACAGGCCATTGATAGTACATTGGATAACACTATCTCTCTGACGGATCGTTTATTACAACTTTCTCGTTTGAAAGCGCATGAAAAGGAGGCCGTTCGGGATTATAGGCCGGTTAATCTAGTCGAATTGTTGCAACAGGCATGTTTTTCTCGTTTGCAACAGGCTGAAAGTAAGAATATTGATTTGGGTTATGAAGGCGAAAATGCTCAATGGATCAAGGGGGAACCTGTATTACTGACGGAAATGTGTGCTAACTTATTGGACAATGCAATTAAATATACACCGGAAGGTGGCATTGTTACGGCTAGAGTGATTCTCAACTCTTGTAAGACATACTGTTATTTGGAAGTGGATGACAGTGGGCCGGGGATTGCTAAAGAAGACGTCAATTTGTCTCTGATGGCTTTTAATCGTCTTGATAATGCTGCGGGGCATGAAGGGGCAGGATTAGGATTAGCTCTGGTAAAAGATATCGGTATTTATCATGGTACTCATCCCCAATTATTGCCCAGTGAAACACTGGGCGGTTTATTAGTAAGAATCCCTTTTAGGCTTTCTGATGATTAATTTCCTGAGGTTTTTCTAATAAGAGGAGTACGTAGTTGCTGTGCCAGCATAACGCCTAATAACGTTATACCGCCACCAATCAGGTGGTAACTGTGCATCTCTTCATGCAGAACCAGAATAGCGATAATAGCTGTAAATATCGGCGTCAAATTCATAAATATGGTGGTGGTATTCGCACCAAGTTTTATGACGCCTTGTATCCATAAATAGGGAGCAATGATCGAGGCTGGAATACCGGCGAATAAGACTAACGAGATATTGCTGGCATTCAATTGAACATCTTTTGTCAACAGGAAATTTGGCAGTAATAGCAGGACACCAAAACTGATTTGTACATATAGGGATTGCCAGTTGGGTAATGGAATAGACCAGTGTTTGGTTAACACGCTATAAAGTGCGTAGGAGATGGAAGCAATCAACATCATCAATTCACCACGTCCTAAACCGTGTTGCAATAATGATATGGGCTCACCGGCGCTGACCAACCAGACTAAACCAGACAGAGATAAAATGGTACCGAGAGCAATACCGACAGTGGGGACAACACGTAAAACAAATATACTGATGACAACAGTCAAAAGAGGAATCAATGAGCTAAGGATTCCCATAAATGTTGCACTGATACTGTGTGCGGCGTAATAGGCCAGGCTTTGATAAAGCATCATACCAAGTGCGCCAAGAATTAATAATTTCCACCAATATTGACAGATTGTTTTCCATTGGCGAATGACAGATAGTACGACAAAGGGTGTTAATGTGAGAAAGGCTAGGAACCAGCGATAAAAAGAAATTGCAGCCGGATCAATAGCCGTAGCGGAGGCTTTACTCACCACGGCATTAATTGACCAAATCAAGACCGCCAGAAATGGGAAAATCATATTCATATAGATAAGTCGCATTGAGATAAAAATGAGTGTTTAGTCTAATGGTGTCTGATTCATTATATATAACGATAATCAGCCAATGGATAAGGCAATTGAGACAATATGACAGAAAAACTTCATATTCCTGTAGAAGTCATGGGTATTCCGGCCAGTATCTCTTTCCGTAACGAGTTATTCAGTGCGAATACTGAGTGTTTACGTCATACCCATCCATTTGGGCAACTTATTTATGTCGTTTGTGGTGTAATGGCAATGAATGCTGGAGGACAGCATTTTTTAGCTCCACCGCAATTTTGTGTCTGGATACCGGAAGGAATAGAGCATTCGGGATATAGTAGAAAAGCAATGAGATTTAGGGCAATAGATATTTCTCCTAAATGGGGGAAATTATTGCCGAATATTCCTTGTATTATCCGGCTTAACTCCATATTCAATGCGATTATGACTGACTGTTTTGAACGTAAATTGAAAATACCAGAAACAGAACAGGATTTACGGTTAGCTCAAGTGCTGATTGATCAGTTAATTCAATCCCCTGTTCAGCATACCTATCTGCCTTCATCTAAAGATAAACTTTTGGCGCCGATATTACAGGAACTTGAGAGTAATCCTGCTGACAATACGCCATTAGCGCAATGGGCAAAACAGCGTTATACCTCGGAACGTACTTTATCACGGCGTTGCCAGCAAGAATTGGGAATGTCATTTAGCGAGTGGCGGCAGAGGTTACGGTTTTTACATGCAATCTCTTTGTTGGAACAGGGGAAAACTGTTAATGAAGTTGCTTTTGATGTGGGTTACAGCTCATCTTCTGCTTTTATCGCTATGTTCCAGCAATTGGCAGGTACGACACCGGAGCGTTTCAGGAAAAGTTAACAACAAAAGAAGCCGTTATTATGGGTTTTGTTATGATTAAATGGCAAAATAGTTCGCTGCCTCTGTTTTAATGCCACAGGATGGATTAAGTGAAGATTCTGGTTGATGAAAATATGCCTTATGCTGATCAACTATTTCAGCAATTGGGGGATGTGCAAGCTATTCCGGGGCGTCCGGTGCCGGAAGGGGTATTGGATCATGCTGATGCCTTTATGGTTCGTTCAGTAACTAAAGTTAATGAAGAATTGCTGAAAGGCAGTGCGGTAAAATTTATCGGTACGGCAACGGCGGGGACTGACCATGTGGATCAATTGTGGTTATCTCAGGCTGGAATCGGGTTTTCAGCGGCGCCGGGATGTAATGCCATTGCTGTGGTTGAATATGTTTTCTCAGCGTTAATGTTGTTGGCTGAACGTGATAATTTTGAGCTTAAGGATAAAGTTGTCGGAATCGTCGGTGTCGGTAATGTCGGCAGTAGACTGGCGCAGCGGTTAGCTACTCTTGGTGTGCGGACACTCTTATGTGATCCGCCAAGAGCTGCCAGAGGGGATGTCGGTGAATTTTGTCCACTGGAAAAACTGGTCAAAGAGGCGGATATTCTGACATTCCATACGCCATTGAATCTATCGGGCCCATATAAAACACACCATTTGGTAGATGCTGAATTATTGTCAGCTTTGCCGGATAACCGCATATTGATTAATGCCAGTCGTGGTGAAGTTATTGATAATCAAGCGCTGCTTGCTGTGTTGAAACGTGGTAAGAAACTTAGTGTTGTTTTGGATGTTTGGGAGCCGGAACCTGACTTATCCCTACCCTTACTGGAATTAGTTGATATTGGTACACCGCATATCGCGGGTTATACCCTCGAAGGTAAAGCGCGTGGTACCACACAGGTATTTGAAGCTTACTGTGAATTCCTTGGTCAACCCCGTAAAGTGGCTTTATCTGATCTATTGCCAGAGCCAGATTTCAGTCGGGTTACCCTGCATGGAAATGTAACTCAAAGCACACTGAAACGGTTGATGCATTTAGTGTATGATGTACGCCGCGATGATACCCCGTTACGGCAAGTTGCCGGTCAAAAAGGGCAATTTGATTATCTGCGCAAAAACTATTTAGAACGCCGGGAATGGTCATCCCTAACTGTATGTTGTGATAATAGAGAGAGTGCTGAGTTGCTAGCTGCTCTTGGTTTCAGTACAGAACTGATTTAATCCGTGCAGAAATATATCTGCATGTCAGAAAGATAGATGGAGAAAACCAACATGTCAGAAGGTTGGAATATTGCCCTATTGGGTGCCACAGGGGCAGTAGGTGAAGCGATATTGGCGTTATTACAAGAGCGTCAGTTTCCCGTTGGTGAATTGTATCCTCTCGCCAGTGAGCGCTGTGCCGGTGAAAGCCTGCGTTTTAATGGTAAAAATTTTGTTGTTGGTGATGCTGCTGATTTTGACTGGTCACAGGTACAGCTCGCTTTTTTTGTGGCGGGATTGGAGGCCACGACACAATATGTTGAAAAAGCGACAGAAGAAGGTTGTTTGGTTATCGATAACAGTGGGTTGTTTGCTATGGAACCTGATGTACCTTTAGTTGTTCCGGGGGTGAATCCTCATGTTTTAGCGGATTATCGTAACCGAAATATTATTGCCTTGGCAGATAGTATGACCAGTCAGGTACTGACAGCCATTAAACCGCTGGTGGATGCGGCTGGAATTGCACGTTTGCATTTGACTAATCTGTTCTCTGTTTCTGTTCACGGCAAAGCGGCAGTTGATGAATTAGCCGGACAGAGCGCTCGTTTGCTTAATGGCATCCCACCGGAGCCAGGTCGTTTCAGTAAACAACTGGCATTTAATCTTTTGCCGTTGCCAACAGATGCTGAAGGTTCTGTGCGTGAAGAGCGTTGCCTTGTGGATCAGATACGCAAGATTTTACAGGATGAAGGATTACCCATTTCAGTGAGTTGCGTTCAGTCTTCCGTTTTTTATGGCAATGCTCAAGTAGTCCATTTGGAAACATTGCGTCCGGTTGGGGTGGAAGAAGCACGAGAAGAATTAGAGCGGATGATTGATATTAACGTTTCAGATGACGATGATTATCCAACGCCAGTGACAGAAGCATCGGGTAATGATGCATTGAGCATTGGTTGTCTGCGCCACGATTATGGTATGCCGGAAGTATTACAATTTTGGTCTGTGGCCGATAACATCCGGTTTGGTGGTGCATTAATGGCTGTTGAGACAGCGGAAAAACTGATTCAGGAGCAATTTTACTGATGTTCGGTACAGAACAAACAGAATCTGTGCCGGGTTCAAAGATGAAAATTGCATTGGGAATTGAGTACGATGGCAGCCGATATTATGGCTGGCAGCGTCAGCAGGAAGTAAAAAGTGTTCAGGGATGCCTTGAGGAAGCACTATCAAAAGTCGCCGATGAACCCATATCAGTATTTTGTGCTGGTCGGACCGATGCTGGAGTACATGCAACAGGGCAGGTTGTGCATTTTGAAACGTCTGTTCAGCGCAAGGATGCGGCGTGGACAATGGGCGTGAACGTACATTTACCACCAGATATTGCTGTTCGTTGGGTGAAAACCGTGGATGAGGGTTTCCATGCCCGTTTTAGTGCAACTGCCCGGCGATATCGTTACATTATTTTTAATCATCGTTATCGTCCGGCAGTGCTGGCCAATGGCGTGACCCATTTTCACTATCCACTGGATGAAAAGCTGATGCACCAGGCTGCGCAATGTTTATTAGGGGAAAATGATTTTACCTCTTTCCGTGCAGTTCAATGCCAATCTAAAACGCCTTGGCGTAATGTGATGCATATTAATGTCAATCGTTACGGACATTACGTCGTCATAGATATTAAAGCCAATGCTTTTGTGCATCATATGGTGCGTAATATTGCGGGTAGTCTGATGGAAATTGGTTGTGGGAATCAGGATATTAACTGGATGGCCCAGTTGCTTGCTTTACAAGATCGGACGAAAGCCGCTGCGACGGCAAAAGCAGCAGGGTTGTATCTGGTTGCTGTTGATTATCCGGCGCAATTTGATTTGCCGAGAGTGGTTATGGGGCCTCTGTTTTTGGCAGATGATCTGATTTAACATTTCTAGTTTCCGACACGGATGTTTTGGCATAGCGGGGAATATTATGGAATTTCTGACTCATTTTTTTGATTTTGCTAAATTTATTATTGATTTCATTCTCTATATTGACATTCATTTAGCCGAACTGGTCGCACAATATGGTGATTGGGTATATGGCATTCTGTTTCTGATTTTATTTTGTGAAACAGGGTTAGTGATTACTCCGTTTTTGCCGGGGGATTCGCTGTTATTTGTTGCCGGCGCTTTAGCGGCTCTGGGTTCAAATGATCTGAATGTGCATATCATGGTGGTATTGATGATTATTGCGGCTATTATTGGTGATGCGGTGAACTATGCTATTGGTCGCATCTTTGGCGAAAGGTTATTTACTAATCCAAATTCAAAAATTTTCCGCCGCAGTTATTTAGATAAAACACATGAGTTTTATGAAAAACATGGTGGTAAGGCAATTATTTTGGCGCGATTTGTACCAATTATCAGAACATTTGCACCATTCGTTGCAGGTATGGGGAAAATGTCTTATCGTCGTTTTGCTGCTTATAACGTGATTGGCGCACTAGTTTGGGTACTGTTATTCACCTATTCTGGTTATATATTCGGTGATATGCCAATGGTACAACAGAATTTGAAACTGTTGATTGTCGCTATCATCTTTATTTCAATCCTGCCCGGAGTGATTGAAATCTGGCGTCATCGTCGTACGGTGATGAAGCAGAAGAGTGATAACCGGTAACAGGTTTGAGCAGTTTTTTATCCACACTGTAATAGCATTGTGGTTTAATGGCACACAATAACAAAACTGGCATAAGCCAGATTCAGACGGAAAGATCATTCAATGAGCTGGATTGAAAAAATTCTTAATAAAAGCAACATTACCCAAACGCGTAAAGCGAATATCCCTGAAGGGGTTTGGACTAAATGTGATAGTTGCAGTCAGGTGCTCTACCGTGCTGAGCTAGAGCGCAATCTTGAGGTTTGCCCTAAATGTGATCATCACATGCGTATTTCGGCGCGTACCCGATTGGCTACATTCCTTGATGAAGGAGCAACGACGGAATTAGGGGGGGAATTAGAGCCAAAAGATATTCTTAAATTCCGCGATTCCAAAAAGTATAAAGATCGTATATCAGCGGCGCAGAAGCAAACCCAAGAAAAAGATGCGTTAGTCGTAATGAAAGGTACCCTGAGTGGTATGTCAGTTGTTGCTGCTGCTTTTGAATTTGCATTTATGGGCGGTTCTATGGCTTCGGTTGTTGGTGCCCGTTTTGTCCGTGCCGTAGAACAGGCATTGGCAGACAATTGTCCTCTGATTTGTTTTTCTGCCAGTGGTGGCGCTCGTATGCAAGAGGCGTTGATGTCACTGATGCAGATGGCGAAAACCAGTGCTGCTTTAGCAAAAATGCAAGAACGTGGTTTGCCTTATATCTCTATCATGACCGATCCGACAATGGGCGGTGTTTCAGCAAGTCTGGCGATGTTGGGTGATATCAATATTGCTGAACCAAAAGCATTGATTGGTTTTGCCGGACCACGAGTTATTGAGCAGACCGTTCGTGAAAAATTACCGTCCGGTTTCCAGCGTAGTGAGTTTTTGCTGGAAAAGGGAGCGATTGACATGATTGTTCGTCGCCCTGAAATGCGTGACACACTTGCCAGTTTACTTTCTAAACTAACCCATCAGTCGCAGCCAGGTATTAAGCCAATTGTTGCTGAATTAGTGGCAGAACCCGCTGATGTTGAGGTGGATATTCAAATAAGTACCAATAAAGAAGATGTCTGACACTTTACAAATTCCTCAAACCACGTCGCCATTGATGACGTGGCTTTCCTACCTTGGGAACCTGCATACTACGGCCATTGATATGGGGCTTGAGCGTGTGGGGAAACTTGCCCGAACTTTGGCGTTGGTTAATCCTGCACCTAAGGTGATAACCGTATCCGGTACTAATGGTAAAGGTACTACCTGTTGCACGATAGAATCTATTCTGTTGGCGGCTGGGCTGAGAGTGGGTGTTTACAGCTCTCCGCATCTTGTACGTTATACCGAAAGAGTTCGTATTCAGGGTAAAGAATTACCTGAACAGGAATTCTGTCGTGTATTTGCGGATATTGAATCTCGTCGCGGTGATATTTCGCTGACTTATTTTGAATATGGCACATTAACGGCTTTGCAACTGTTTAAACAAGCTTGTCTGGATGTGGTCATCTTAGAAGTAGGCTTAGGTGGGCGACTGGATGCGACAAATGTTGTGGACGCCGATATTGCCGTTATTACCAGTATTGCAATTGATCATATTGATTGGTTGGGTGCTGATCGCGAACATATTGGTCGTGAGAAAGCAGGGGTTTTCCGTAAAGATCGCTTTGCCGTGGTTGGTGAGCCGGATATGCCATCTTCTATTGCGGAAGTTGCGGGTGAATTAGGTGCCGAGTTGTTCCGTTGTGGCATTGATTGGCGTTTCTCTCAACAGGATAAAAACTGGCACTGGCAATCTGATGATAGGCTGTTTAGCAACCTACCTTTGCCAAATGTTCCTCTGATGAATGCCGCAACGGCGATGGGTGTTATTTGTTGCCTGTTACGACAAGATGATAAAGTCAGTCGAGCTATTAATGAGAGTGCAATCCATCAAGGGTTGCAGAATGCGCAGTTACCTGGGCGTTTCCAGATAGTTCGTGAAAATCCATTGTTGATCTTGGATGTGGCTCATAATCCCCATGCAGCGGCTTATCTGGTACAGAAATTGGCCCAGTTGCCCCGTCAGCCGGGCAGTAGAATCCTTGGTGTAGTGGGTATGCTAGGTGATAAAGATATTGCCGGTACACTGACTTGCCTGTCACAGCAAATAAATGAGTGGTATTGCGCTCCATTGACTGAACAGCGTGGTGCAGATGCACAGACACTGGCTCAGCATCTTGGACAGCCACAGGTATTTACTGATGTGGAAAGTGCTTGGCATCAGGCGATGGCTGATGCTGATGAGCAAGATATTGTTGTCGTTTGTGGCTCATTCCACACGGTAGCGCATGTTATGGAGGCTCTGGACAGGGAGAAAGGAAGTGGCAAGTAAATTTCAGAATCGTTTGGTTGGTACAATTGTATTGGTAGCATTGGGTGTCATTGTGCTGCCTGCGTTGTTAGACGGCAACAAGAAATATAACGAAGATAAATTTGCATCAATTCCCTTGGTTCCAAAGCCAGGGGATGAGCAAGAAATTGACTCTATACCTCCTCTTAATCCACCAATATTATCAGTGCCTCTGGAAGATGAGACAGAGGCATTGCAGCCAGAAACACTGGAGCAGCCGGAAATACCATTGGTTACCAATCCTCAACCTGCGCCGATAGTCCCTCCTGCTGTTCAGCCAGAAGTGAAGCCTCAACCACAGATTAAGCTTGAACCAAAACCAGATACTAAGCCGCCGGCACCGGCGCTTAAACCTAAACCAGACATTAAGTCAGAGCCGAAACCTGAAGTTAAACCGGTTGAAACAGCCCCGCAAGGGCAGGCTTATATCGTACAACTGGGTGCTTTGAAAAATGCCGGAAAGGTAGATGAAATCGTTGCCAGACTACGTTTGTCTGGTTATCAGGTTTATACGGTTCCTTCATCTCCGGTTCAGGGGCAATTAACGAGAATATATGTCGGTCCGAACGCTTCTAAGCAACAACTTGACTCGGCATTATCAGAATTGAAAAGTTTGACTGGATTACAAGGGCAGGTAAGGAGTTACAGGCCGTAATAAAAGTGGGTGATGCCTATGTGACAAATAGGACAACTATCATGAAGAAGTAAATATTAAGTGACTGCGGCGATGATGATTATTCAAATTCGTCGCCTTAATTATTTTCAGTAGGATAGGAAATCTGCTACGCAAACGTTTTCGTTTTCTGTTAGAATGCACCTGAAACGGATGCCGAGGTGTCTATTTTGGAATTAAAACATGGTTTGGATTGATTACGTTATTATCGCCATTATTGGCTTCTCGGCATTAGTTAGCCTGATTCGTGGGTTTATTCGTGAGGCATTATCACTGGTCACCTGGGGATGTGCTTTCTTTGTGGCAAGCCATTTTTATACTTACTTAGCGGTCTATTTCACCCGTTTTGAAGATGAATTGGTACGTAACGGGATTGCTATTGCGTTGCTGTTTATTGCTACTTTGATTGTCGGTTCCGTGGTGAACTATGTGATAGGTTCTCTTGTGCAACGGACTGGATTGTCAGGTACTGATCGAGTACTGGGGGTCTGCTTTGGGGCATTGCGTGGTGTGCTGATTGTCGCTGCTATTCTGTTTTTTCTGGATACATTTACACCATTGGCTCGAAGTGAGGATTGGAAACAGTCACAATTGATCCCACAGTTCAGTCATATCATAAGGTGGTTCTTTGACTACCTGCAAAATGCGTCAAGTTTCTTGCCGGAGAAATATACCTCTCCGTTTGGCTGATGAGGAAGAACTACATGTGCGGTATTGTTGGTATCGTCGGTTTTACACCGGTTAACCAGTCGATTTATGATGCGTTGACGGTGCTTCAGCACCGTGGGCAAGATGCTGCGGGCATTGCCACTATTGATGGTAACAATGGGTTTCGTTTACGCAAAGCCAATGGCTTAGTGAGAGACGTATTTGAAGCCCGGCATATGCTGCGTTTACAGGGAACGATTGGGATTGGTCATGTTCGCTACCCGACAGCGGGCAGTTCCAGTGCATCGGAAGCTCAACCGTTTTATGTGAACTCTCCATTTGGTATTACATTGACACACAATGGTAATTTGACGAATGCTCATGAGTTGAAGAAAAAGTTATTTGAGAATGCCCGTCGCCATGTGAATACCACGTCAGATTCTGAGATTTTGCTTAATGTTTTTGCTAGTGAACTGGATTGTTTCCAGCATTATCCATTGGAGCCTGACAATATTTTTGCGGCAGTAGCGGCAATGCATAAACAGGTGAGTGGTGCTTATGCCTGCATTGCGATGATTATTGGTCATGGGTTAGTTGCTTTCCGTGATCCGCATGGTATTCGTCCGTTGGTTTTAGGTAAGCGTACTTTGGATGATGGCCGTAATGAGTATATGGTCGCTTCTGAAAGCGTTGCATTGGATACGCTAGGCTTTGAATTCCTGCGGGATGTTGCATCAGGTGAAGCGATTTATATTACTGAACAAGGTCAGTTATTTACTCGTCAATGTGCTGAAAATCCTTCTCTGACCCCCTGTTTATTTGAATTTGTCTATTTGGCTCGCCCAGATTCCTTTATTGATAAAATTTCGGTTTATAACGCCCGCATACGGATGGGGCATAAGCTAGGGGCGAAAATTGCCCGCGAATGGGAAGACTTACATATTGATGTGGTTATTCCAATCCCCGAAACATCTTGCGATGTTGCGCTAGAAATTGCGCGCATACTCGGTAAACCCTATCGTCAGGGATTTGTGAAAAACCGTTATGTTGGTCGGACATTTATCATGCCTGGGCAACAGGAACGCCGGAAATCAGTCCGCCGTAAACTGAATGCTAATCGAGCAGAATTCCGTGATAAAAATGTGCTATTGGTAGATGACTCTATTGTGCGTGGTACAACGTCAGAACAGATTGTTGATATGGCTCGTGAAGCCGGCGCGAAGAAAGTTTATCTTGCTTCGGCAGCACCGGAAGTACGTTTCCCGAATGTTTATGGCATTGATATGCCCAATGCAAATGAACTGATTGCTCATGGGCGTGAAGTGGATGAAATTCGCCAACTTATTGGTGTAGATGCATTGATATTTCAGGATTTAACCGATCTGATCGACGCTGTTCGTGAAGAAAACCCGGATGTTGATGGGTTTGAGAGTTCAGTATTCAATGGCGTTTATGTTACCAAAGACGTTGACCAGACTTATCTCTATTATCTGGAGAATCTGCGTAAAGACGATGAAGTAAAACTGAATAATCAGAATGAAATTGAAAATCTGGATATCTATAATGAAGGTTGATGACTTTCGGGTTTAAATAGTTGTTCAGTGTTTGTATGAGGAAAGAATGAAAAGATTAATAGTAGGGCTTACAGGAGCAAGTGGGGCCATTTATGGTATAAGCCTACTGCAAGTTTTACAACCAGTTGAAGGGGTAGAAACACATCTGGTTATCAGTCATTCTGCTCGCCAGACACTGGCACTTGAAACAGATTATAGTTTACGGGATGTGCAGGCGCTGGCTGATGTTGTATATGACAACAGAGATATCGCTGCTGTCATCTCTTCAGGTTCATTCAAAACTTCGGGCATGGTAATTCTACCATGCTCAATGAAAACCCTTTCAGGTATTGTCCACAGTTATACTGATGGATTAGTAACCAGAGCGGCAGATGTTGTATTGAAAGAAAGTCGTAAGTTAGTGCTTGGGGTGAGGGAAACGCCATTGCATTTGGGGCATCTCAGGCTGATGACTCAAGCGGCAGAAATTGGCGCGGTGATTATGCCGCCTGTGCCTGCATTTTATCATCAGCCTCAACAGATTCAGGATATTATTGACCAGACGGTTAACCGAGTGCTTGATCAGTTTGATATCGAGCTACCTTATGATCTATTTACCCGCTGGCAAGGGGCTAAAAGCGTTGAGATTTAGCAAAAACCGCCGTAAACCTTTGCCCAGTGCGTGTATATAAGGCGAAAAGCCCAAAGGGTTTTAGGGCTGGCTACTGCGACGTATCCTGACTGAATTGATATCTGCCTGTAAAACTGTAAAACAGGCTAAAATGAATGCTCTTTATCAATGAGCGCTGAATATGTTAAGAGCGACCAAAGTCCGCATCTACCCCACCCCCAAAGAGCCGGAAATGCCGCTGCATAAGCGGATCTGGCAATGCCCGGTTTTTCATGTCGAACATGACCGCGATATCAATGCGGCGATCAACATCCAGCGCAAGGGCATACTGGAATTACAGGCGGCGAGACTCGTTGTTTCTGCCCATGGAGGCCAGCGTAAATCCGTCATAAAGACGGTTGCGGCCTGAGAAGTGGGAAGCCTCGCCGTTTTTTACGGCGGGGAGCAGTCACTGTCTAGTAAGTCTTGAAATGCCTCTTTTAGCTGAAAATAGCGGAAGCCAAAACCCGCTTGTTCCAAGTTATGCGGTATTGCCTGTTGTCCGCCCAGTACCAGTGCCGCAGCTTCTCCCATCAGTAATTTCAGCACAAAAGTAGGTGTTCGGATAATAGTAGGACGATGCAATACTTCTCCCAGTGTTGCGGCAAATTGATCATTATGTACTGGATAAGGGGCGGTCATATTAAAAGGACCACTCAAACCAGGTGTCATTAACAGGTAATAGATACCATTCACCATATCGTCAATATGAATCCAGGGCAGATACTGTTTTCCGCTCCCCATCGGGCCACCAAGCCCAAGACGGAACAAGGGAAGCATTTTTTTCAGTGCTCCGCCGTTTTTTGCCAGTACAACACCAGTACGTAAAAGACAAACACGGGTTTTATCACTGGCTGCCTGTAATGCAAGTTGTTCCCACTGCTTACAGAGCTGATGAGTAAATTCATCATGAGGTGGCTCATGCTCTGTGACAATTGTTTGATTCTGATCCCCGTAATAGCCTACCGCAGAGCCGGAAATAAAGACTTCTGGTGGTGTCTGGCTGGCATTAATGAGCTTGCTGAGTTGCTCTGTTAATGTCCAGCGACTCTGGCACAGCTTCTCTTTTTGCGTTGAAGTCCATAGTTTGTTTGCTATGGGCTCGCCAGCAAGATTGATTACGGCATCAAAATCGTTGAGATCGGTTTTATCTTTCAGGCTGGTCCAGCATTCAGCTTGATTGCTGAATAGAGAATAAACTTTTTGAGGTGAGCGGCTTAGAATAGTAATGGAATGGGATAGGGAAAGAAGTTGGCAAACCAGACGGCTACCAATCAAACCTGTTCCTCCAGTGATTAAAATACGCATAACCACTCCTATAACCTAAGTTGTTGATATAAGAACTATACCCGTTATCTTTCAAGTTGCCTCTTTGTTGGCTGCGCTCGCTCACCCCGGTCACATAGTTTGCTATGCTCCCGGGGATTCGCTCCCTTGCCGTCGCGATGCATCTTGAAATCCATAGGGTATATAGCATATTGCAGAGATATAAGGGTTGGTGGTTAAAGATATAGCTATCTGTCAGCCTGATCAAGTTTTGCGGGGAAATAGTTACCCCGCAGACAGATATTAAGCTTTGCTATAGGCAATTTGAGTGGCGGGGCGCTGACTGATAGTGTCAAACCATTTTTTCACTGCCGGATAATCATTCAGATCAATATTCTGACGTTCATAAGCACGAACCCACGGATAAGTTGAGATATCAGCAATACTGTATTCCTGACCGCCCAGATAGGGTGTTTTTTCCAATTGGGTATTCAGGACTTGATACAAGCGCTTTGTCTCTTCCTGATAACGATTAATCGCGTAAGGGACTTTTTCCGGCGCGAAATGACTAAAATGGTGATTTTGTCCTAGCATCGGGCCAAAGCCACCGATCTGCCAAAACAGCCATTGCAGGCTTTGAACACGCTCACGCATATCTTTGCTGAGTAACTTGCCCGTTTTTTCTGCCAGATAAGTAAGAATGGCGCCAGATTCAAAAATAGCGATAGGTTTACCACCATCGATTGGTTGCTGATCAACAATAGCGGGAATCTTATTATTGGGCGAAATGGCAAGAAATTCAGGTTTGAATTGATCTCCTGCGCTAATATCAATTCGATGAATATTATAGGGAAGGCCAGCTTCTTCCAGGAAGAGTGTGATTTTATGGCCGTTTGGCGTTGGAGCATAATACAGATCGATCATGGAACCTCCAGTGGAACGTGTAATTGTATGACACATTATCATTGATTTGTGTAGTGTGTAAGATACTCTGATACTCTTCCTGGCCTAAGAGCGACGATCATTTACAGTGAGTAAGTTGTCGCCCTGTTTCTTTGATATGTCTTTTCATTCCCTGCTATATTAACTGGCCTGCATGTTGTAGCGGTGTTGATTTGTTAACGCAATAGAGCCTGAGTAATGATCTTCCTGAGCAGTACGACAGGAAGATCTATTGATAAAAGAAATTGATCAGCTTTTCTTCTGGAGAAAAGCGTACTTATCTAGCGCTTGTTTTTATACTGCCATCCGCGTTAACTGTTGCTCGACTTCCGCCGTACAGATCTTTTTTGAAAGTAGAGTAATCTGTGTGGACATCATCGCGGCCTTCTAATTGTGCCAATATTTCCTGGCTGGATATGCTAAATCCTTTGGCATGTATAGGAGAGGAGAAAGGTTCGGTATAGAGATTCAATCCCCACTGAGGCGCTAAACCGTGGTTAGCCGCACCTAAATTAACTTCAATCATAGAATGATGATTATCATCAACCAGATAACCTGTTGCCAGCCATCGAGTGAGTTCTTTCATTTCCCGCTCTCCACGTTGAATTGATTGCTCTGGTGATTCCCCGTTAGTAGGCGCACCTAAAGCAAGATCATTTTTCAGGCCCGCACTCAACAACCTGGCCGCAGTAATAAAACGGTCCGTAGTACCGGAAGGTGCAGCGACAGTTGGCAAATTGTGTAAAGCTGCATCCTTGGAAAATCCTGTATTTTCTTTCACATTCCAGACAGAAAAGCCATTGCCACGTTGTATGATAATGTTTTCCTTAGCTAATTCTTGATGTGCTTTGATAGGTTCTGACTGACCAAATTGATAGTCAGTTCTATCCAGCCGGTTGCGAGGATTTAAACTGGCAAATGCCAACTCTCGGTTGGTCAAACGATTATCGGCCTCAAGTGAAGCGGCGGTTGACCAGACACTATCCTTATCAGGCGCTGCTGTTCTGAAATCTCTCTGGACTTCTGTAAGGCTATTGCCAGCTAGAGCCGGGTTACTGATAACTTCTTGCCCGTCTTTCTGTTTAGTTACCTGATATAATTCGGGATTTTCAGAGGCATTAAATTTATTTTCATTTTTAAAAGTGTAGAGATTCAATTGATCAGGTAAGGGCTTTTCCTTAGTGGAACCACGGGCAGGTGCAAAGTTTTTACTTTCCAAGTAACCAATATCAATTATATCCTTGAATTCTGATTTCAATTCAGGTGATGAATAAACTTTCTCCAGAGTATCGCGGAAATAAGCTGAGTTGGTGAGATCATAATAAGCAGTGGCTTTTTCCCTCAATGTTAGCGGTTCTGTATCAGCCCTATCAGATCTGACGTCATTCTGCCGTGCTTCGCTAATGATTCGGGTAAATCCACCTGCGCCAAGCTGACCGACAATACTAAAACCGGGTTTATCACCGGTATAAGCATTAAGCATTTTAGTGATTGCGGTTAATTCATTACCCTCCGCTCGAACGAAAAGTTTCACCAGGTTGGATAAGAGAGAATCAACCGTTTTGTGGGCAGCGGTGCTTTCGCTGGCTAAACGAGAAATATTAGCTTCAATTTGTTTATTGGTCACGACGGATTTTTCATTCCATCCTGTAATAACCGAGGTTGGTGCTGTAAGTGGATTATCAATGGTATTATTTAATAATGGCTCGCAGCAATGGCAAGTTTTATCTGTTGCAGTTGGTTGATGTAATTCAGTTTGATGAATATCAATTCTGGTATTAGCTCTCTGTATTGAAAAATCTGGCATACTTTTTCTCCATTATTTTATTGTGTTTTCTTCTATGAAACTTTTTAATTCACGATCTTAAAAATATCTCAAACTAAAATATCGTGGGCTGAAGCGGAGGTGGTAAGCTTAGTTTCAGGAAAAGGGAGTTCAGCTCTTATTCTTTGAAGATTTCCTAGAATATTAGCCAAATCAGTCGCATCGATTCGCTCTATATCTTGAAGTAAACAGAGACGAATAGTTTGAGTTGGCTGATGCAATGCGAGCCATGCTCCTCCAAGTATATTTATATTACTATTTAATGAGAGCCAAAATTCTGCATCATGATTAACAAACGAAGCTACTGTATGATGAAAAGTCAGCATTGATCCCGTTGAATCTACTTCTAACCACCAAGGGCCATAATCGCCAATGTTCAATTGCACTGCGCCGGTAGAGAGATTCAACATAATATTGGTTTGGGCGGCAAAATCTGCGCATAATTTTTCTAACCTGGACATAAATAAATCTCATCAAAAAAATTAATAGTAAAATATTGTCCAAATTATGTGGCCGAAGCACAGGATCGTCTATCAAAAACAGGCAATGATATTGTAAAAATTAATCAGACAATGGATTCTGTTGTGTTAATGAAGTGCAAGTGCTCCCTTGCCGTCGTGATGCATCTTGAAATCCATAGGGTATAGTTTTTATGAAGAACTAAACTAAATCTAACGAGATAAGGTGGCATGATAAATCTCAATACCCGATTTGGCTATGATTTCCTCTGGTTCTCGTAGACTGAGAAGATAGTCAGGTGCTAGCGAGCACTGGGTATAAACGTAAAGTTTTTATTATTTGATTCATTAAGAATAAAATTTAATGATTAATCATGATAGTTTGTATGGATAATATTTTTTTCATATAAATCAGACTGTTTTTTTAATTTTGTGGCAATGATAATTCCGTGTCAGTCGGGATAAATTTATGGTTTTTATTTTTTGTGGATCTAGTGTTTGTGAAATTAAATAAATCAATGATCTGCATTGTTATTTTTTTTGCTATTTTTTACCTTGTGTTTTTCATAATTATATTCGTTTTGCATTTGTTGAATTTTATTACAATTACAGACTTGAGTGAATGAATTTTCTCTCCCACTATTATTAGTGTATCGACCTGATAATAAGTGTCTAATTAATATTCCAGAATAAAAAAAGGGAGATAATAATTATGAGCGAATTATGTCCACGTGACATTATTGATAGCCAAAAAATGACAGAAAATTGGTTGGAGTTTCAATTAGTTGATGAACAAGGTAATCCATTAGTGAATATGCCTTATCGTCTGATAAGTAGCGGGAGGTTGCGAGATGAACGCAAAGGTGTGACTAATAATCAAGGATTGCTTAGGGAAGAAAGCTTATCATCTGATGTGGTAACGTTATATATCAGTGCTCAACCATTAGCTGATGAAATGGAACAGCGTCCATTACGGGAAAAACGCAGTATTAGGGCATCAGTTGTCCAACCAAAAGCAGAAACGGAAGGTCATCAATACCGTTATGTGACGATTGGACAGATAAGTGATGATTTGCCTGTAATTGATAAATGGATAGAAGAGAAACCGCCACGTTATCATTTCCCAGATTCGGTACCGAAAGGTTTGCGGGTTCTCTCAACAAACTGCCGGTATGTTTTGGAAGTATGTCCGTTTCGTGCATGGGTACTATTGTTACATCATCAGAAAGATTATTCCCTGGTGAATGCTTATAATTTGGCATTAATGGGATTGCTGTCATATTTTGATGATAATGTTGATATAGCAGGTTCTATTACTCATTTTTTTAACCGACAAATGCTGGATATATCTCAATTACCGAGTAAGGTGGAAAAAATATCGCGTACTCCCATTGTTTATGATGTGCCATTTAGTGAACGTTATACTGATGTTGTATTTATTGATTCAA
This sequence comes from Photorhabdus sp. RM71S, assembly GCF_042879355.1. NCBI lineage: Bacteria > Pseudomonadati > Pseudomonadota > Gammaproteobacteria > Enterobacterales > Morganellaceae > Photorhabdus > Photorhabdus sp. RM71S. The sequence continues at coordinate 62,646 of NZ_JBHFKV010000012.1, forward strand.
AAGCGAGTGAAAGTGGGATAGGAGATACGGAGTTATTTTATGTCGCTAATCAACAGGAAATTATTGTTAGCTGGCGGGGAACGGCGAGTGTTGATGACGCCATTACTGATATTATGTATCAACCATTGAAATTGGGTTGTGAACCAGATGGTGTATGCAGTGGTTTTATTAATAATGGTAAAGTTCATAGGGGATTTTGGGAGGCATTTAATCTTATTGGTCAGTTAAAAGTTCCCGGTTCTGATGAAAATGTGTTTGATAAAATTATTGATTTAGCTAAAAACCGAAACGTATTTGTTTGTGGACATAGTTTGGGGGGCGCTTTAGGGTTATTGCATAGTGCCCAACTGAAAAAATATCATCCTTGTTTATATAGTTATGGGATGCCGCGGACATTAACCCGTAGTGCGGTACAAGAATTGGAAGATATTACACATTACCGTCATGTGAATGAAAATGATTTGATTCCCTCTATGCCTCCGGAAAAAGATTTGGATAACTGGCTTTATAATTATTGGGGACCATTAGGTTATCTATTTAGTACCATTGAATTATTGGGTCTGACAAAAGGTCAGGAAGTTTTCTTACATCATGGGGAAATAGTTCATTTTTATAAAGCTGATCTTATTATTGAAACTTTAAAAAAGAGTGATTCAAACGATCTTATACGGCTCACAGAAATATTACCTGTCATGGCAAAATTGTATTTGATTCCGTCATTGAATCATGAAACGAAAGATAATATTAAGGTGGCATTGGAGATTCAGAAAGAATTTTTTAAACAGATAAGCGACGCTGATAAGAATAAGTGGTTTCCACGTAATGCAAACCCGACTTTGAAATATGCCTTGGGGGTGCCTGATCATCGTATGCTTAAATATATTCATTACATTGGAGATCGAATTGCAGAGTTGTTTGTGCCAGACAAATATTATTTTTATCAAGATCAGAAGAAATTATTTGAAAATACAATGAATGAAAGGAGTGATATTGTTCCTGATATTCGGCAACGTAATACACTATTTTTGAATATGGATAACCAGTTAGAGCAAGCACTTATTGATACTCTACAAGATAAACGGGGTGTTTTGGCCTTAACGCGTTATACCAATATTGCCACACGGATTGAGAAAGAGTTATGATGAAATAAAGGTGAATAAATTGAATATTAAGATTAGTGAATTGGCATTTATAACCAAACAATAGAACGCTAGAAAATAATGCCGCCATAATGAGGAATATTGGGTGGATGATGGTTGAGATTCTCTTTTCTAATTTGCAGGGTTGATAAGATGAAGCCATTAACCCTGTTATCATTACCAGTAAAAATCTTATCGGACTACAGTTTCGTTGCAGTTCTATTTCAAGTTTAGCGAAAAAGTTGCATGAGTTGTCCGAAACGAATAACTTCGTAGAGTCCCTATCGATTTGGTTGTTTTGAGTAAAATAAACATCTTGTAGATTTGCAATTTTCTGCTAATAAAAAAAGGTTTTTGAAGATGGAACAAGAGAATCAAGAGAATGTAGTGAGTGTTGAGTGGATTGATATCATTAATGAAAATAATGAAGTCATTGCTCAGGCTACGCGTCGGCAAATGCGCGCCCAACGTTTACGACACCGTGCGACTTATATTGTCGTTCACAATGGTATGGGAAAGATTTTGGTTCAACATCGTACAGTAACTAAAGATTTTTATCCGGGAAAGCTGGACGCGACCGCAGGTGGTGTTGTGATGGCGGGTGAAAATATGCTGGATTCTGCCCGTCGCGAAGCAGAAGAAGAGTTAGGTATTGCCGGTGTGCCTTTTGCAGAACATGGTAGTTTTTATTATGAAGCAGAGGATTGCCGTATTTGTGGTGCATTATTCAGTTGCATCAGTCATGGTCCGTTTGCTTTACAGGAAGCGGAAATTGATGATGTATGCTGGTTGACACCGGAGGAGATAACCGCTCGCTGTGATGAATTTACCCCTGATTCGCTGAAAGCACTTTCTCTGTGGCTGACACGTAATAACGATTTTGATGAAATTATTGTTTATAAAAAAAATGAGAATAGTCCAAAAAGAATTATTTAATTAATCTGAGTAAAAATTAATGAGGTTTTACGTTCTTATTGATGAAAAACTAGAGGATGGCTGGCGGCCATCCTCTAATGCTTGGTGTTAGGCCCGGCTGAATGATTCTGGGTTTTGAAAACCTGCATCCAACGCAATATCGATGATTTTTTCTAGTGGATTGAATGCCAGACGGTAAGAAGCACGCTTTAATCGCATTAATTGGATATAGCGTCCTACAGGTATACCGCAGTAATTGGCAAACTGTCGGTGAAAGTGATAACGCGAAAAATTCGCTACTTCACTCAGTTGTTCCAATGTGAGTGGCTCATCCAAATGGCGCTCAATATAATTAAATACCTGATTGAATCGTTTGACGTAGGCGTCAGTTTTATCATTGTGAATTGTATCCTCCAATTAGAGAGCACTATGGCTGAACATAAGAGACATTGCCTGACTGATATTGCTGACTTTTGCATTAAGCCGATGTGGAAAATGTTATTTCAAACGAAACTCTAATCGTGTAAGGAAGAAAATAATAGCATATAGCAGGGCAATGAATTTAAAACGCATTAAATAGTAAAAAGAGCATGAAGATTTTAAACCTCTTGATTTTGTTAATGAAAATAACCGGATTCTTTAGGGGTAAAAACTCTACGGGGATATGATTATTAGGTTTGAATAATAGATAGTATTTAAAGAAATATATTGGGTTTTAATGATAGCTAGTGTTTAAGAAATTAAGTATTGGGGGGGGGAAGACTATTTGTTGCTCTATTGTTATGGTTTAATGGGTTTGATAGAAGTAGTGAAAAATATTGTATGGCCCAGATAATCTGGGTATCCGCTATGGTAAGAGCATTTCTCGATATTGGAGTGCTTTAATAGCTGTTGTTATTTGGTTATGAGGGAGCTAATCAAGGGGGCTATTTTGTCTTAAATCAACGATAAATTGGGTTGGAGTTAAACTGGATGTTGTTAGGAATTAGGATCATGTGGGACTGAATCACAGCTATCTGATTCAGCAGTGGATGGCGGCCTTTTTATATAGCGGCCATCCATTGGAATTTATAATCAGCATTCTAAGGTTCAGGGCTTACAACGTTCTTTTGGACAGGATCATGGAATGGTTATCGCATTGTTTGAGGATTGTATGAGTCAAAAATAACGAGCTTAGAGGTTTAATATGGTGTGTTCATCAAGACAAAGTTGGCATGATTTAGAGCTCAAAATTAAAGAACTACATGAGATATCATCCAGGCTTAATTTTAGATATCTTTATGATGTTAGAAGCAGCAGTCGTTTCATTTTCGAAATAAATGAATTAATCAGAACGGTTAATTATGAGATAGGTAAAAATTGCTTATCTGTTGATGGTGGTATTGCAATCCTGCAAGATGAAATAGATAATCTGAAGAGACAGGAGCTTGACCTGTTAATAAATGATAGCAAGCTATATATGATTGTTCAAAAAGAAAAAAAAGAAAAAGAGGATGAAACAACCAATTTAATTTTGAAACTATTTATTACGCAATGTCTATTTTCGTGCTTATTGTACTTTTTAAGCTGAGGGGATATGTAATGGGTTATATTCGAGCGGTGCTTTTTACTGTTATTTTTGTGGTTGTTAATACTGTACAGCATAATATTGCTGTAAATGGTGGTGTGCTGGTATATATATTTCCACATTATTTTAGTATTTATGATTATAGCTCAATCCGGTTTGGTGCTTTATTTTTTGCAATTGCATATTCTTGTCTTCTTACTATGGGTAAACCTTATAGTGAAGAAAAAGAAAAAGAAAAAGAAAAAGAAAAAGAAAAAGAGAAGTATTGATATTTATTCAATGGATTACAGAATGAAATTTATCTATACCCTATGGATTTCAAGCTGCATCGCGACGGCAAGGGAACGAATCCCCGGGAGCATAGATAACTATGTGACCGGGGTGAGTGAGTGCAGCCAACAAAGAGGCAGCTTGAAAGATGACGGGTATATTTATTTTATTTCTGGCATCACACCAATAAACGATCTCTTCTTCCTTGGTTCAGACATCAGAAAGTCAAGTTGTTCAACACATTTCAGATAATGAGGGGTTTGCTTGTGTGCATTAGCCGCTTTTTCATCAACATAGGCTTCATAAATATAAAAGCGGGTAGGGATATTTTCGTCCCGTAATACATCAAAACGTAAATTGCCTGCTTCTTTAATTGATCCCAGATGATTAAGGCGAAAAATTTCAATAAATTCGTCTAATTTGTCCTGCTTAACATTAATTTCAACCAAAGTTACGTGCATCTCAATTTCTCCTTATTGTTTTTCACTTAAAAATAACTCGTAAGCTTTGCTGGCATTCTCATTCTGATGTACAACGGCTTGAACCGCTTTTAGCATGGCAACCGGTGCTTCGGATTGGAATATATTACGGCCCATATCAACACCGGCAGCCCCTTGATCAATGGCTTGATAACACATCTCCAATGCTTCTTTTTCTGGTAGCTTTTTACCACCAGCAATCACAATAGGAACTGGACATCCACTGGCAATACGTTCAAAGCCAGTATCGACATAGTAAGTTTTAATAATTTGCGCGCCCATTTCGGCCGCAATTCGCGTTGCCAGAGAAAAATAGCGCTGATCCCGAACCATATCTTTCCCAACGCCGGTAACTGCCATCGTTGGCATACCGTAACGCATTCCCTGATCGACTAATTTGATAATGTTCTTAATTGATTGATGCTCATATTCAGAGCCGATATAGACCTGAGCAGCTACTGCACAGACATTCAGGCGTAAAGCATCTTCCATCGCAACCGCGACCGCCTCATTGGACAGCTCCGTCAGAATCGAGTTGGCGCCGGAAGCACGCAAGACCACAGGTTTGTTGGTCGCGGGTGGAACTTGGCTACGCAAAATACCACGGGTGCACATTAAGACATCGGTATGGGGAAATAGTGGAGCAATATTGATATCGATGCGTTCAAGCCCGGTTGTTGGCCCCTGAAAATAACCGTGGTCGAAAGCCAACATCACCGTTCGATTGGTTTTGGGATTAAAAATGCGTGAAAGTCGTGATTGCATTCCCCAATCCAGTGCGCCGCAACCTTTCAGTTCAAACAGGCTGTTCTTCTGTGGGATATCAATACCAAAATCTTTGCCATCTTTAATATCATCTAAATCTGCCATTTTTCTTCTCCTAACTCACTTACATTGGTCCAGCAACCCTGCATGGCAGAGATTGCTGGACAGTAGTATTAGAAATCGTATTGATTGATATTGTCTTTGGTGAAAATGACCCGTTCAGGCAGAACAACAATACCGTTTCCTTTGGCTTCATAGCGGTAACCCTGAACGCGGTTTGGTACAACTTCAACAATGCCAATATCGGGAATATCTAGTTTATCGCCGACATTTAAATCACCTTTCTTGAGTAATTCATTAGCGACATGGATTGAAATTTTGCCTTGATTAACAACATCCCATAGCCCGAATTGCTTGACGGTTCCGCGTTCAACATAAGGGCGCATGACATTGGGGGTGCTGAAACCCACAATCGCAACATCTTGTCGTTTCAGATTTTCTGCTGCCTGTGCCGCGGCTGGCAGGGCATTGGCATCCGGGGCAATAATGGCGTCCAGGTCACTCCAGGCTTTTAAAATCCCTTCTGCGGTTTGTAAGGATTTGGTTGCATCGTTATAACCAAACTGAGTCGTGACAATTTCCCAACCTGGGTGTTCTGCGGCAATTTTATCTTTAGCTTCTTTTACCCATTGGTTTTGGTCAGTTACCGTTGGGCTGGAGTAGAAAAACGCGACCTTGGCTTGCTCTTTTTGCACCTGATTGGCGGCCATATCCACCAGCATTCCGCCTAGTTGGTTTGGCGTTCCTTGGTTAATATAAATTGAACGGCATTCCGGCGAAGTATCTGAATCCCAGGTTAGAATTTTTACTCCCCGTTGTATGGCTCGTTTCAACGCAGGGCACAGACCATCCGGTGAAACCGCAGAGACCACAATAGCGTCATAGCCTTGGTTCACGAAGTTGTTGATAAGCTGGACTTGCCCGGCAACACTGGGTTCTGTTGGCCCATCATAGGTCACATTGACACCCAAAGCTTTCCCGGCGGCTACCGCACCTTGACCGCCACTGGTAAAAAAGCCGACACCGACCAGTTTAGGGATGAAAGCGATTCTTTCGGCGGCGTGTACCCAAGAGGCGCAAGCCAGACTTAATAGGCTAATTAGAGCCAGTTTTTTCAGGATTAGTGTTTTCATTACTCTCTCCATATTGTTGGGTTTCAGAGGGACTGTAATGTCATAAAATTCAATCTGTAGGTTTATGAAGACAATCTCTGATTTCTCCATCGCTGTATCCAGTCACGGATTTGGTGGTGGTGCTGGCTGATGGAACGTCCTACCACGGCAATGATCAACAGGGCGCCGGCAAGGGCACTGGATACCTGATTGGGGACGCCGGCCATCTGTAACCCCTGTTGTAAATAACCAATTAATAATATAGCCAGCGCGGTGCCGATGATTGAACCTGAACCACCGTAAATATTGGCTCCGCCCAATACTACCGCGGTGATTGCCGGCATCAGAAAGGATGCGCCAAGGTCAGAACGCGCTGATCCAAAATAGGAAACTAATACAATGGCGGCGATAGCAGAAGCTATGCCGGTCAGGGTATAGAGAAGATATAGGGTTCGGGCAATGGGAATTGCCGCGTAACGGGCAACTTTACTGCTTTGTCCAATCAGAAAAATATTGCGTCCACTGTGGGTACGATGCATGAACAGCCAGAAAATAAGGAGACAGAGTAGAAATAGCATCAATGGCATGGGTAGGCCAAACACAGTCAAATTGGCAAAATCAGTCAATGCTTGTGGAAAGCCACCAATACCTTCGTAACCGGTTGCACCGGAGATACCGGAAAGCAGCAGGGCACTGCCACCGAACAGATATAGGGTACCGAGTGTGATAACCAGTGGGTTAATGCCGGTATATAAAATGAGTGCTGCATTGATTATTCCACATATTGCACCGACTAATAGCGTCAGTGGAATAGCGGCGGCCATTGGAATACCGGCCTGATTCATTACTCCGAGTGATATCGCGCACAGACCAATGATTGAGCCAAATGAAATATCAATACCCCCACTCACAATAACCATAGTCAGTGGCAAGGCCACAATCCCGATACAGATAAAATCACTGGTACTCAGCAACAATATATTAATGTCCAGCATACGCGAGTTTGCTATGCCAAATAGCAGAATTTCAATAATCAGTAATGCGGCTAAGGTCAATTCCCAGCCATAACGTTGACCGATATTCATTATGTCACCTGATTACTTTTGTCATTTTTGAGGAAACGGGCATATTTTTGTTGGCGGATATTTTTTTCGATGGCACAACGAAGGCGTCCATCAAAAATCAACACCGCCAGCAGAACAAATCCGGCAATAAAATCATTCCACCAGGCAGGGAGTTTTAGTAATACTAATCCGCTGTTTATCTGCGTCAGGAAAAATGCGCCTAAAATAGCGCCGATCACTGTACCGGTGCCGCCAAGCAGACTGATACCGCCTAGCACGCAAGCTGCGATAGCTCTCATTTCCAGCCCACTGCCAGTCTGATTTGGGATAAAACCAATTTGGGAAGCAAAAACAATTCCGGCCAGCGCTGCCATGACACCATTCACGGAGAAGGCGATAATTTGAATGCTATCTGTACGAACGCCCAGTTGACGAGCGCCTTGCAGGTTGTCTCCTGTGGCGTAAAAGCTCCGGCCAAATGGGGTTTTTGCTAGTATCCACGCCATTGCTAATATCAGGATCATTAACAGCCAACCGATAGGTGAGATATTGAGCCATAAAGGTGCGGAAAGGCGCTTTAATTCGCTTGGTAAGCCTTCAATCCATTTACCGTCAGTAAGCAATAACATCAGCCCACGGTAAAGCCCCAACGTGCCGAGGGTGGTAACGATCGCGGGAATTTTCAGCCAGGTGACCAGCGCGCCATTGAAGAATCCGGCGCACATGCCGAGCAGAAGAGTCAACAGGCAGGAAACGGGCAGGCTAAAGCCGGCATTCAGTGACATTCCCATAATGACCGCGCATAAGCCGGCAATGGAGCCGACAGAGACATCAATATTGCGAGTCAGCATGACCAGTGTTGCCCCCATTGCAAGCAAGATAAGGATCTGCGCACTGCTAAAAACGAGGGTAACAGTTTGTAAGCTAAAGTACTGGTGGTCGATAACACTGAGTAAGCCAAACAGGCAGAGAATGGCAATCAATGCAGTAATTTCTCGGTTATTCTGGATAAGTTTCAACATGATGCCGCCTGTTGTGGTTTATGTTCGCCGAAGGCGATATGCATAATGGTGTCAACATCTATTTGTTGCTTAGTTAACTCGCCATTGATTTCTCCCTGATGCATGACTAATACCCGATCAGCTATTCGAACCACTTCATCCAGATCCGATGAAATAAAAATAATCGCCACTTGCTGTTGGGCGATATGACGAATCAGTTGGTAAATATCATTGCGTGCCGCGACATCCACACCACGTGTAGGTTCATCAATAATAAGGACTGCGGGGTGAGCTTCCAGACATTTAGCAATCAGAATTTTTTGTTGATTACCGCCGGACAGCGTTTTGATCGGTTGGTTAATATGGCTGAATTTGATATTTAGGATTTGGCAATAGCGTTCAAGTACCGCTGTGTCATAGGCAGGACGTATCCAGAATGTATTGCGGTTGTGGGTTAGTGAGCAGATATTCCAGCCGAGTGATGAATTCAGAAATAATCCTGATGACTGTCGATCTTCCGGCAAATAAACCAAACCCTGAGCCAGACGTTGAGCAGTTTTTAGCCCATTAATAGGATGTTGTTTTAACTTGATTTCCCCGGATATCGCAGGGCGCAGACCATAAAGTGTTTCAGCCAGTTCTGTACGGCCTGCACCAACAACTCCGGCCAAGCCAAGAATTTCACCAGGTTTCACTGAGAAGGTGATATTGCAGAAACCCTCGCCGCTCAGTTTGGTGACTGTCAGTATTGGTCGATCAGGTACTGTCTGGTGCTGGTTATTGCTAAGATCCAGGCCCAATTTTGGGGTGCCATTTAATGGCTGATTTTTTGTGATTGGTGTAATGGCCTGAATAATATCATCGGTTGTGTAATCGTGGATTTTGCCACTTAAAGCAATACTGCCGTCACGCATGACACTGACTTGATCCGCTAATTGGTAAATTTCAGGGATTTTGTGGGAAATAAAAATGATGCCGACACTTTGCTGTTGTAACCCGCGGAGTTGGGCAAATAGGCGTTCGGTTTCTACTGGTGTTAGGGAGGCGGTAGGTTCATCAAGGATTAAGATTTTCGAATTACGCATCAGGCCACGCATAATTTCGACTAGTTGTTGATCGGCAACATTAAGGCTGCTAGCACTGACATGTAGATCTAATTGACAGCCAAGTAATGCCAATAGCTGTTTCATTTTAGACTTATCTACCTGATGCTTTGGCAGACGAAACAGGATGTTTTCCTGTACAGACAAATTCGGAAATAGCAATGGTTCTTGTGGTATCAGATAAATACCGAGTTGATGGGCTTTAGTGGGATTAAGATGGCTAACATGATTACCGCTAATCTTGAGCGTGCCTTTATCCGGCTGTTCGATACCGGCAATAATCTTCATCAGTGTTGATTTGCCCGCGCCATTACCTCCTAACAGAGCATGTATCTGCCCTGGAAACAGCGTAAAATCAATATGTTTCAGTACCATTACGCCGGAAAATTGCTTACTGGCGCCACTGACTTCTAATAGCGGTGGTACTGCGGTGTTGTTATGTAACATCGCGGCATCCTCTTACATGCAGGTGCGGAGGCAAACAAAATGAACATTTATATATTTAAAAAACAATTGTTCAACATGGTAGCTGTTAAATTGTGAACTTGGCAATATTTAAATCACACTTTGTGAAAAATTTATATATTCATTGAATTGTGTTCAAATTTTTGCGGTAAAACTCTGGCGTGTTATACGTTTTAATGGTTATCTGTTGAGTGCGGATAAAAGAAAGTGGTTATGTCGATAAAATCAGTGAAAGAAAAATCAGCTAAAGAGAAAAATGTATTGTCTGAGGACACCTATCCGGGTAATAGCATGAGTGAAGAAGAGCTGCTTGCGCGTATTGCATGGTTTTACTATCACGATGGCCTGACACAAGGTGACATCGGCGATTTGCTTGGTTTAAGCCGGTTAAAAGTTTCCAGATTACTGGAAAAAGGGCGGCAATCAGGCGTCATTCGGGTACAAATTAACTCTCGTTACGAGGGGTGTTTGGCGCTGGAAGATACCCTGCAAAAACATTTCTCTTTGAAACAGGTACGCGTTTTGCCTGCGCTGGCGAATATGAATCTTAGTGCCAGATTGGGGGTTGGTGCGGCACATTTGTTGATGGCATTGATTGAACCGCAGCAATTATTGGCCGTGGGGTTTGGCGAGACCACCATGTGCACATTGCAACATTTAAGTGGTTTTATCTCATCACAACAAATTAGGCTTGTCACATTATCCGGTGGCGTCGGTCCTTATATGACCGGTATTGGTCAACTGGATGCAGCCTGTTCAATCAATATTATCCCCGCCCCATTACGAGCTTCCACTGCTCAGGTTGCTGAAACATTTCGTCAGGAGAGCAGTGTCCGAGATGTTTTGCTAGCGGCTTGTGCGGCTGATATTGCTATCGTTGGTATTGGCGCAGTTAATCAGAAACAGCAGGCGACAATTATGCGTTCTGGTTATATCAGTGGTGGTGAACAGCTAATGTTTGGTCGGAAAGGCGCTGTGGGCGATATCCTTGGCTATTTTATGTGCGCTGATGGTGAGCTGGTGGAGGATATGCAGATTCATCAGGAGCTGATAGGTATTTCCATGCCGGAGCTGAAAACTATCCCGACAGTGATTGGCGTTGCGGGAGGGGAAGAGAAAGCGGAAGCCATTATTGCTGCGCTGAATGGTCAATATATCAATGGATTGGTGACGGAAGAACAGACTGCCAAAGCTATGCTGAATTTGCTGCGCTGAACCCTATATTTACTCTATCCGTGAAAGTAAGCAGAAAAAATTTGAGGTAAGGCTATAAGTTCAAAAAGTAATTAAACTGAGGATAGCATCATGAATCAACGCCGTAGTGCTAATCCATCGGGAAAATATCTGATGGCGCTTGATGCAGGAACAGGGAGTGTTCGTGCAGTGATATTTGATCTTGAAGGGAATCAGATCGCCGCAGGGCAGGCTGAATGGATACATCAGCCTGTACCTGATGTACCGGGTTCAATGGAGTTTGATTTAGCGACGAACTGGCAGCTTGCTTGCCAATGTATTCGCCAGGCGCTAAAAACCGCGCAATTGCCCGCCAGTGCTATTCAGGGGGTGGCTTCTTGTTCTATGCGGGAAGGGATCGTGCTTTATAACCGCGATGGTGAGCCGATCTGGGCTTGTGCTAATGTGGATGCGCGTTCCAGCCAAGAAGTGAGTGAATTGAAGGCGTTGTATGACAGCACTTTTGAATATGATGTGTATCAGTGTTCAGGGCAAACATTAGCGTTGGGTGCAATGCCTCGTCTGTTATGGCTTGCTCATCATCGCCCGGATATCTATCGTCAGGCGGCCGCTTTAACCATGATCAGCGACTGGCTGGCAAATATGCTCAGTGGTGAATTGGCTGTTGATCCCTCCAATGCGGGTACGACAGGTATGCTGGATCTGGTGAGCCGTGATTGGCGTCCCGATCTACTTGAGATGGCAGGATTGCGCTCTGATATTCTCTCGCCGGTAAAAGAGACTGGAACCTTGTTAGGTTACATCACTGAGAAAGCCGCTGTTCAATGTGGACTGAATGTTGGTACACCGGTCATTATGGGTGGTGGTGATGTACAACTTGGTTGTCTTGGTTTAGGTGTTGTAAAACCTGCCCAGACCGCCGTTATCGGCGGTACTTTCTGGCAGCAGGTTGTCAATTTGCCGGCACCGGTCACTGACCCAAATATGAATACACGGATAAACCCTCATGTTATTCCCGGCATGGTTCAAGCGGAGTCCATTAGTTTCTTTACTGGCTTAACCATGCGCTGGTTTAGAGATGCATTTTGCGCGGAAGAAAAGCTGTTGGCGGAGCGTCTTGGCGTTGATACTTATAGCTTACTGGAAGACATGGCGGCCAGAGTCCCGGCAGGCGCTTACGGTATCATGCCAATTTTCTCTGATGTGATGCGGTTTAAAGCCTGGTATCACGCTGCGCCTTCCTTTATTAACCTTTCCATTGATCCTGAGAAATGCAATAAAGCGACCCTATTTCGTGCGTTGGAAGAGAACGCAGCGATTGTCTCGGCCTGTAATCTGGATCTGATTTCTGCCTTTTCGGCAGTGAAACCGGATTCACTGGTATTCGCTGGTGGGGGTTCAAAAGGAAAATTATGGAGCCAGATTTTATCTGACGTGACAGGGCTGCCGGTTCGGGTGCCGATGGTTAAAGAATCGACCGCTTTAGGCTGTGCAATTGCTGCCGGAGTGGGGGTTGGGCTTTATGATGCAATGGAGAACACAGGGGAGAAACTGGTGCGTTGGCAACATGAATATCAGCCAAATCCTGAACATTATGAAGTGTATCAAAAGGCTAAACAGAACTGGCAGGCGATATATGCCGATCAATTAACGTTGGTCGATCATGGTTTGACTACGTCATTATGGAAGGCGCCGGGATTATAACTTTCAACCGGTTGATTTGCTGATGGTTTGTTGGGTGTGCTTGCGCTGATATACGCCTTGTGCACCAAATATTCTTATGTCTGAATCATAATCATTAAAGATATACCCGTTATCTTTCAAGTTGCCTCTTTGTTGGCTGCATTCGCTCACCCCAGTCACATAGTTTGCTATGTTCCCGGGGATTCACTCCCTTGCCGTCGCGATGCATCTTGAAATCCATAGGGTATAGTTGTTATTGTTAATTAATTTATCCGTAGAATTTCATGCAGAGACTGCTCAATTGTTCGATTTTATTCCACTGGTGGTGAAATAGGTATACAGGAACAAAGAGTTCAGTCTCGATTCTTGCTTATTAATCAGGTTGTAAAAGTTGGATTAGGTTCTTTTTAAACTATCTACTATTTTGAAAAATTACCTTATTGCTATTTCCTATTGTGACAGTAATCGAATTAGTTTTCTTGACTGATATAAGTAATTAAACTACTTTTTAATAGCTACCTTGTATAAGCTAATTCAAAAAAATCAACTTAGCAGTTATCACAATTATTATCTCGTGTGCTGTAATACCCCGGCCTTTTGCGACATGCCCTGATGTCAAAGAGTAAATTTATATGGATGCAAGAACTGACTATTTTATTCAGTCCGCATTAGAAGTTTTTGGAGAGAATCTTCTTGGTATTGTGGAAACTGATTCATATCTCCGCCAACCTGATTATTCTTCTCGGTGTGTGAGGCATTTTTACGTGATTGTAGCTGATAATTTCGTCACAGGTTGTATTACATCACTAAGATACCTTCAGGCGGAGTTTTTTGAGTTTACCCTAAATTATCTTACTATTAGTGAGTTATCGTATTATCCGCCTCATTGTATGTGGCAGTTTACTAAGAATCCTTGGCTCTTACGGTCGGAAAAAATCGGTGATGTGGTATTCCCTGATATCAAAGGGAATATTGATATATATAGACAAGCAGTCTTTAGCGTTGCCCATATTGCGCGTCTCTACTACCTCAGAAACTTGACGCCAAAGACCCACGTTTGGGGAGTACGCCAGCTTGGTTGGGCAATGCGCTATGCCGAATTGGGGCTATATCGTCTGCTCGAATCAACGGAGCTATCCTGTATTCACAAAGATAGCGCGTATGTTTTGAAAGCACCAATAGAAGACCTTAATTGGTTGATCACTTGCAATATATCTTGGCAAAAGTTCGAAGAAGAACTTTTGTCTGATATTAATGTTTTTCGTGATGCTGCGGCACGGTTAAGTGGAATCGCGGAGTACTATTCGACATTATTGCAGCATTTGTACCCAGAGACACGTATTGTGCCGGCACATGATAAAGTAGACAATCTTCTTTCATTACAACCCCTCATCGATCAAGTGATTATTCTCTTAAAGCAGTTTATTGGAGATAGATTATTAGCCTTTTATCTCCACGGCAGTGCTGCCCGAGGTGATATGCGAAGTGGTTCAGATATAGACTCTATTGTTATCGTGGATAAAGTCGATACTGTTATTCTTGAAGCAATCCGCTCAACACAATCTAGGTTCAAGGATTTATCCATCTCCGTATATAGTGCATCGAATGTTCATCAATATCCTGGTTTCAGAACATATGCGCTCATCAATGGAACTAAGCGTGTCTATGGTAATCTTGCTTTAGAAATGAAACCGTCATTGAAAGGTGATGTATATGGCATTATCAACAATCTATTTACTATAAGGCAAATAGCTCGTTCTTATCTGATTTCTGGTACATATGGACATCGGGCACATTATATGCTTGGATTGATGATGAAACTCACTGATCACGGCTGCTTAAGACCTTTGCAAATCCTGAAAGGTGGTTTCTACCCAACTAAGAAAACTCAGGTTTTGGAATACTACAGAGACAACGAAATTCTCACCGACATTATTAAATATACGCAAAACCTAAAAGAATGTGAGAACACGCTAAAGCAAAAATTGCTTATTGGAAGTCGAACTGAATTAGAAAACTTATTTTATTCATTACTTGACGCATGTGAAATAGTGGCAGAGAGATTACATATGGTACAGGTCGAGAAGTCAATTTCATAGACGGGATGATTCTAGTTATTTCAGCTAAGAATATTACGATGGGTAAATTATTAATTCGTATCTAAACATAGTCATTAGCTAAATAGAATTTCATAATACCGATACAGTTGGTCTATTCGATTAATATCCGAACAGTGCAAATCTGATGCCTGATAAACCGTACTAACTCATAACTCAACTATGTGTAGCTTACAACTCTTGCTACACAAGGAGTTGTACGAAGGGAGCACTATTTTGGAAAGTTATTTAGTGCAATAAATTATATTTGTACGGTAATGGCGCGGTATAAGCGTCCTAAGGGATATACTTTTTTAACTTTACCCAGAAACGCAAGTGGAAAAATCATAAAAGAGCAATTAAGACAATTGATTAGGAATTCCTGAGATCCCGATATTGGGATCTCGTATTATGATTATATAGCCAATGCCCTTAATGGGATTCTTACTGGTGCCAGAATTAGTGGCGAATTTGCGCCAGTTCGTCTTCGGAAAGGCCAGTCATTTTCATAACGGTCGTGCGATCAAGACCATTAGCCAACATAGTGCGGGCAATCTTAATCGCTTCCTCTTTACGGCCTTTTTGTTCGCCCAGCTGTATACCTTTCTGTTCACCCAACTGTATACCTTTCTGAATCCCGCGTTGTTCGCCTTCAAGGCGGAGTTTTTCTGCGATAGTCATCAGAGCTTCCTCATGCTGTGGCATGCGTAATGCCAGAGTATTCAACAAAGCAGTCGGGTCGTGGGATTCTCCCGCCTGCAACATGTAGTTTATCACAGAAACCAGTTGTTCCTGAGTGGTGTATCCTTCAAGCAATAATGTGACCAATTGCTCAAGCAAATCAGCCAGGTCGCGCTGCCGAATGTGTTTTTGCAGCAGCTCAAGCCCGGCCATTCGTCGGTGCTTCATGATTTCGTCGTCGGCAATGACGGTGATATCCGCCAATGGGAAATCTTTACTGTAGAGTTCGCTGGCTAGCTTAGGGTCATCAAATTCCTGCAACCAGCTCATTGAATACGGATATGGACTGACTTTTCCTTGGTAGAACAATACTGGTATCACCAGAGGTAACGTTTTATGACCAGCATCAAGATGACGTTACATTGCAGCGATCGCATAACGTAGCAACCGAAACGCCATATGCTTATCCGGGGAACTCTGATGCTCAATCAGACAATACACGTAGCCGTCACCTTTACCTGCTTTCAACGAATACAACACGTCGCTGTAGTACGGTCGAAGATCGTCTTCGATAAAACTCCCTGACGCCAGTTGCAGCGTTTCCAGATCACATACTTTAAGTAACATCGGCGGCAGATGAAATTGCAGAAAGTCCCTGGCGGTATCTGGATGTGTCAAGAACTGCTTAAAAATAGCATCATGCAATGTAGGCGTGGTGTTCTTCTTCATCGTTCATCATATCCTAAAACTCCAAGTTTAACTTTAACACACCCTACAGATGTTCATATAGGGGTCTATTCACCTCAAACCCCGGGATCAATTAAACGTTGCCAACTAAAAACCATATCATGGGCCGTAATAGAAGAACCATCAGACCACTTTATCCCTTCTCTTAAATGAAATAACTACACTTTATTATCTTTGGTTTCTCAATTGACTGTTAAATCGGGATTTAACTTATCATCAATAGCTGTGTCAATTAATCCATTAAAGAAGTCGTGAATACTATCAAATTCAACATCACTTTTAACTTTATGGACATCAAGAGATGCAGACTCTGAACTATTATTATGACGAACAGTATTCTGGTTATACCCGTTATCTTTCAAGTTGCCTCATTTGTTGGCTGCACTCGCTCACCCCGGTCACATAGTTTGCTATGCTCCCGGAGATTCTCTCCCTTGCCGTCGCGATGCATCTTGAAATCCATTGGGTATAGTTGCCAGTTGTGTAAATGTGGTACTCAGTGCCGGTCAATGTCACGAAAGTCAATATGCAATACGCCTGCTGGATGGTCTGGGTATTCAGCGTAAAAACGGTTTTATGAAACGGCGTTCAAAAGCGGTGATTGCTGATAAAGGTTACGCCAGCCACTCATTACTCATTACACAACCGGTTAAAACGTCAGGGAATAAAAGTGATAATTCCCTATAAACGCAGTGCGGCTGTTTTAAGAGGCGTGGGCGTGACCACACAAATCTATGCGGAGCGTGCGGAAGACGCTGAAATTTGGGACGTTCAGAGGCAACGTTATATCAATTTTGCCGCCGGTATTGCCGTGGTGAATATCGGTCACCGCCATCCGCGCGTCATCGCGGCAGCCAGAGAACAACTGGAACAGTTTACCCACACCAGAGGACAGAGATTTTAAATTAAAGACATGACTGTCAGTCAATAGAAATATTTCATGGGAATGTTATAAATTGAAAATAATAACGTCAATTATGTTTTTTTATTGTGATAATGTGAATGTAAATAAAAGTAATACAGAAAACATTAAAAATAAATTTTCTTTACATCTGTTATTAAACGGATAATTTATCTTTATAATTAAGAGTAGTGAATTTTTGGGCATTGGTGGTTCAAGGTGAATAGTACTAAAACAGTCAGTATTCAACATATTATTAATAATCAAAAATTTTCGAAAGTTCAATGGCAGGTATTAATTCTATGTTTCTTAATTGTTGTTATTGATGGTTTTGACACGGTATTAATGGGGTATATTGCACCAGCAGTGGTCAACGATTTTAAAGTAGAAGGGGCTATTCTTGGGCCGACTATGAGCGCCGCTCTTTTTGGGTTATCGTTGGGCTCGATTTTTTCTGGTCCACTTGCAGATCGGTTTGGTCGAAAGTCAGTGCTGACAATATCGGTTACTGTTTTTGGCCTGCTTAGTCTTGCTACCGCTGTTGCAGATTCAATACAGACATTAACTATTTTGCGTTTTTTGACTGGGTTAGGTCTTGGTGCGGCAATGTCAAATGCAATAACTTTAATATCTGAATATGCACCAGAGAATCGGCGATCTTTGTTAATAAATATCGTTTTTTGTGGTTTTCCTCTTGGTGCAGCGGTGGGTGGGATAATTTCTGCATGGATTATTCCCCATTTTGGTTGGCAGGGAGTTTTGATTTTAGGGGGTATTCTGCCGTTATTTCTATCTCTATTTCTCTTTTCTCTATTACCTGAGTCACTTAGGTATTTGGCTTTGCAAGGTGGTTCCGAGGATAACAATAATATAAGACGAATTTTGTCTAAAATGACCGGTAGTGCTTTAAATGATATAAACAAGTTTACCTTTGATGAAGAAGAAATTATACATAAGTCGTCAATTAAAACGGTTTTATCCAATCGATTCTTAGTTGGGACGACAATGTTATGGATAACCTATTGCATGGGAGCATTGGTTTTTTATGTTCTGACAAGTTGGATGCCATTTTTAATGAACGATGTTGGTTTCAGTATTAGCATGGCTGCAACATTGACAGCATTATTTCCTTTGGGAGGTGTAATAAGCACGGTTTTTTCCGGTTGGTTAATGGATCGAATTAATCCTCATAAAGTAGTTGCAACTAATTATGCCCTAGCTGGTATTTTGGTCTTTTTTATTGGTCAGGAAGAAAATGTATTATTATTGAGTATTCTTATATTTCTTGCCGGGATAACGATGAATGGCGCTCAGGCGTCTATGGGATCAATCTCTGCACAATTTTATCCGACTCATTGTAGGGCAACGGGGGTTGCCTGGATGTTAGGATTTGGAAGATTTGGTGGGATTTTCGGTACTTTATTTGGCGCAGAATTGATCAGGCTTGAATTAAGTTATAGCACTATTTTTGCCATTTTATCCATTCCAGCTATTTTAGCGGCTTTATCATTAACATTTAAGGATGTGAGTTATAGAAGGCATAAATAGCTAACCTTGAACAATTTAAATATAAAAATATGAGGAGGATACTTTGCTGTTAATTACTTGGTGGAGAATGTCTTATATTATGTTGGATCATAAGTGTTAATATCCATGTTATTTTTAAAATAATATCAATCATAAAGTTTAAATTAATGTTGTTATTGGTTTGTTGTGATTTTAATAAATAATTTAATGTAGGTATTTAGTTATAAATATACATAGTGAAAAAGTTATTTTTTATATTTAAAATTTGAATTAGATATAGGGTATCTTAAAATTAAATTATTTAAATTGGAGGGTATCTAATTTATGCGATAGTAAATATTATTGAATAGGATATAGATTGCACTGTGTATTATTATGAAACAATGAAAAATTAAGTTATTTTAATTTTTCATTGTTTCTTGGTGATTATGGATATAATAACATTTATATTTTTTTCATGTTATAATTATTACAAAACAATATGTAATTAAGTTAAATGTAATTTGTATTTATCTATTTGTGGTATATTCGTTAGCGGTATTGTCTTATTGTTGAAAAATAATTTTTTATGAATTATTTTTAGCTTGGCGTTATATTTTGATATAATTGAATGCACAGGGTAATTTTATGCCTCTTGAATAAGTGTATTTGGAATTAGTATATACTTTTATTATTGTGGCGAAGGGTTATTTCACAGATGATTATAATATTTTGATAATTAAATATAAATTAGTCTGTTTTATCTTTAAAATGCTTAATTTGTTTTTGAAATTATTTTAATCAGGTATTAATTGCAGTCAGATAAAGTTAAAGGTTATTTGGTAATTATGAATAATAAATGTAAGTAATGGTTAAGTTTTTAATTATGGAATTTAGGAACAGTCAACAAAAATTGCAGTGAATTAATTGAGCTTATCTGAAAAATAGGAACAAAAATGGAATGTCTCATTCTGTTGTCAGGATAATTGGTATTGAAGATGGGCTAAGTGGCCGTTATTAATCAGGCTGTGGCATCCGATATCTGAGTCTCTTGGATGGATAGCAGATGTGTCCATTTTTATTTTTGGGCAAGAAGTAGGAGAGAAACATTAGTGATGACTGTCGGAAATGACGGTTCTCAAATTTCTAACAGATTCGTTGAGGTAGTAGTAGATGAAAAATAATATTGCTAAAGTGGGAAGTGCGTTTAAAACTCAGACGTCAAAAAATATAACCGATGCAAATGACGTTTCACAACAAACTCGAAATACAAAGAATATCCTTCAGAGACTCACATCCAGTGAATTATTCTGGTATGAGCGTCTTGCTGCTTTGCAACCCCTCCAGTTACCTTTCGAAACCGCCGGAGAACAAACAGAACCCATATGGGCAATGAGCGCTTGGCAGCCCCCTTTGCCAAAAAATGGTGAAGAGGAGCCATTGCGAATGTTGTTGCAGACTTTTGTCATTTACCTTGCGCGTTTGACTCAGCAGACCGTATTCCAAATCGGTTGGAGCGTGGATAAGGTAAAAGATGAATCGGTAAATCTGGCACCGGTGGTGCCTATGGCTGTTGAGGTCGCGTTTGATAAGCCTTGGCGTGAGGTAGCTGGTTGGGTTGATGATGAGTTGTCTCGGTTGGCGCAGCACGGCACATTTAGTTGTGATCTCTTCTCTTGCTCTCCTTCATTGCATGCTATCCCGGCGTTGGCAACAAGTCGGCCGTGGCGAATCGCTGTCTCGTTGATAAAGGGTGATAGGCCACGTGATCAAAAAGTATCCGGCGAATTGTTGACCCTCCAGATAAATGCACAAGGGGGTTTTCGTTGGATCTACGATGAAAACCGCCTGAGCGCGGAAGTCGTTTTGCGGATGAGCGAGCACTTACAGGTGCTGGCAGCATCGAAAAGGACGGGGGATGAAATGCCTATAGGGCAGCTTAATTTGTTGCCAGAGGCTGAACGTACATTGCTACTGGAAACTTGGAACGCGACAGAAACCCCCTATCCTGATCCGTTATGTATTCATCAGTTATTTGAGCAACAGGTAGAGCAAGCTCCAGAGGTCACAGCGTTAGAGTATCAAGGGCAGCGCCTCAGTTATGCCGAATTAAATGCTGGCGCTAACCGGCTGGCGCACCAATTGATTGCATTGGGTGTCGTACCGGACCAGCGGGTAGCGATTTGTGTGGCACGCTCCCCGGCGATGGTGGTGGCGCTGCTGGCGGTGCTGAAAGCGGGTGGGGCCTATGTGCCGCTGGATTCAACCTACCCGGCGGAACGTCTGGCGTATATCCTAAATGATACTGCCCCATCAGTGGTATTGGCTGATGCGACCGGGCGGGCAGCGTTGGGTGATGTCGTGCTAGCCGGGTTGACCGTGCTTGACCCGAGTATCCTACCTGACCAACCGGACAGCAATCCCTTAGTGACTGCATTGACACCACAGCATCTGGCCTATGTGATTTACACCTCCGGTTCAACCGGGCAGCCGAAAGGGGTGATGATAGAACATCAGGCGATTTATCAGCGTTATCTGGGCTTTAATGATACTTATACCGTCACTGCGCAAGATCGGGTGTTGCAATTTGCCGCTTTTGCGTTTGATGTTTCAGTAGAGGAATTTTTCTCGGTATTGTGTAACGGGGCCACACTGGTTATCCGGGATGATAGCTGGCTAGCTTCGGTACGGGAATTTATTGCTTTAACCCGGCAACATCGTATTACGATCATTTCTCTGCCGACTTTATTCTGGTCCGAACTGGCGGCCAGAGATCCCGGGTTACCGTTGCCGGATTGCCTCCGGCTCGTCATGATTGGTGGTGAGGCGGTAAAAAAGAACGCCGTTCAGGATTGGTTTATGCAGGAAGGCTCCCGGCCCCGGTTGTTGAATGGTTATGGCCCGACGGAAAATACCGTGACGGTGACCTATAAGGAGATATTATCCCCGGAAGATGCCCGTTCTATCGGTCGGCCGGTTAAAAATTCCCGCATCTATCTGTTGGACAGAGAGGGGCAACTGGTTCCATTGGGTGGCATTGGCGAAATGTACATTGGTGGTGTGGGTGTGGCACGGGGTTATCTGAATCGGCCTACATTGAGCGTGGAACGTTTTCTGCCGGACCCCTTTAGCTCGGTATCTGGTGCGCGGATGTATCGCTCTGGGGATTTGGCCCGCTTCCTGCCGGACGGTGAGCTGGAATTCCTGGGCCGTAACGATGAGCAGGTTAAAATCCGCGGCTTCCGGGTTGAGTTGGGGGAAATTGAAACCCGTTTGGTGGAACACCCGGCGGTACAAGAGGCGGCGGTGCTGGCACTGGATGATGGGCAGCACAAACGGCTGGTCGCCTATGTGGCGGCACAAGTGCATGAGAAATTAGCTGCTGATTTACGTGAATACTTGAGTGCGAGTTTACCTGACTATATGGTTCCGGTCGTTTTTGTGTGTCTGGATACCTTCCCGCAGACCCCGAGCGGCAAATTGGATCGCCGGGCATTACCGGCACCAGGAGAGGAAGATTTTGCCCGTCAGATTTATGAAGCGCCACAAGGGCAGGCTGAGATCGCCTTGGCGGCTATCTGGCGTGAATTATTGGGCATTGAGCAGATAAGCCGACATGACAGTTTCTTTGCATTGGGCGGCCATTCATTGCTTGCTGTACGCATGATTGAACGCCTGCGTCACCAGGGGCTGACATTAACTGCGCGTGATCTGTTTCAGTCGCCGGTGTTGTCAGCGCTGGCCCAAGCGTTGGGACAACATCAGGCCGTGATAATACCGCCTAACGTCATCACTCCCACCACCACGGCGCTGACGCCGGAGATGTTGCCACTGATTGATCTGACTCAGACTGATATTGATCGCATCGTTGAGCTGGTACCGGGCGGGATGACCAATATTCAGGATATCTATGCGTTGTCGCCGTTGCAGGACGGTATCCTGTTCCACCACCTGTTGGAACAGGAAGGCGACCCGTATCTGTTACTCTATCCGGTGGTCTTTGCTAACCGATCTCTGCTGGACCGTTATCTGGCGGCGGTACAACAGGCGATTGATCGTCATGACATTTTGCGGACGGCTTTTATTTGGCAAGGTTTATCAGCCCCGGCACAAGTGGTTTGGCGCCGGGCACAGTTGCCGGTGACGGAACTGACGCTAGACCCGGCTGACGGCCCAGTCATTGACCAGTTAACCCGGCGTTTTGATCCGGGACAGTATCGTCTTGACCTGAGTCAGGCCCCGTTACTGCATTTTGTTATTGCTCAGGAAACTGATGGCCGCTGGTTTTTACTGGAATTGGAGCATCACTTGATCGGCGACCATGAAACGATGGAATTGATGCACCGTGAAGTTCAGGCGTATTTTGCCGGGCAGGAAGAGCGCCTGCCAGCGCCGGCCCCTTTCCGCAATCTGGTGGCTCAGTCCCGGTTGGGGGTGAGTCAGGCAGCGCATACCCGTTTCTTTACCGACATGTTGGCGGCGGTGGATGAGCCGACGTTGCCATTCGGGCTGGCGGAGGTGCATCGTGACGGATCTCGCATGACAGAATCCCACCGGATGCTGACCGCTACGTTAAATGATCGCCTGCGCAGTCAGGCCCGGCGTTTGGGTGTCAGTCTGGCGGCGTTGTGTCATTTGGCTTGGGCGCAAGTGTTGTCGCATACCAGCGGGCAAGAGAAAGTGGTGTTTGGCACCGTCCTGTTTGGGCGTATGGCGGCGGGGGAAGGGGCAGACAATGGCATGGGATTGTTTATGAATACCTTGCCGTTGCGACTGGATATTGACGAGACCCCGGTAGAGGATAGCGTACGGGCGGTGCATCTACGATTGGCTGAATTGCTGGAGCATGAGCATGCTTCACTGGCGCTGGCCCAGCGGTGCAGTGGGGTACAGGGTGAAACCCCACTCTTTAGCGCCCTGTTCAACTATCGCCATAATGAGCCACCAGCGGCGCTGGATGAGACGATGGCCGGGATTGAATTCTTGGGCGAACAGGAACGGACCAACTATCCATTTGGTCTGTCGGTGGAGGATGGGAGTTCCACGTTGGGGCTGACCGCTCAGGTGGTACAGCCGTTTGAGCCAGAGAGACTATGCGGTTATATGCAACAGGCGCTGGAAAGTTTGGTGGAAGCGCTTGAACAGGCCCCGGAGACGCCGGTATGTGTGCTGAACGTCCTGCCTGAAACGGAGCGGGCACTGTTGCTGGAAACCTTGAATGCCACTGAAATCCCTTATCCTGATCCATTATGTATTCACCAACTGTTTGAACAACAGGTAGAGAAAACCCCGGAAGCGACCGCGTTAGTCTATGAAGGGCAAACGCTCAGTTATGCCGAATTAAATGCCCGCGCCAACCGCTTTGCCCACCAACTAATTGCATTGGGCGTCATACCGGAACAGCGGGTGGCGATTTGCATGGCACGTTCACCGGCGGTAGTGGTGGCCTTGTTGGCGGTGCTGAAAGCGGGTGGGGCTTATGTGCCGCTGGACCCGACTTATCCGGGAGAACGTCTGACGTATATCCTGAATGATACGGCCCCGTCAGTGGTATTGGTTGATGAAGCTGGCCGGGCGGCGCTTGGCGAACTGGCATTGGCCGGGCTGACGGTACTTGACTCGCATATTTTGCCAGATCAGCCGGATAGTAACCCACAGGTAGCCGAGCTGACGCCACAACATCTGGCTTATGTCATCTATACCTCCGGTTCAACCGGGCAGCCGAAAGGGGTGATGATAGAACATCAGGCGCTGTATCAACGTCATCTGGGTTTTAATGAGACCTATGCCGTCACTGCGCAAGACCGGTTATTACAATTTGCCTCTTTTGCGTTCGACGTTTCGGTAGAGGAATGCTGCTTATCATTGTGTAATGGCGCCACGTTAGTGATGCGTGATGAGCGTTGGCTGACTTCGATGCAGGAATTTATTGCCTTAGCCGGGCAAAACCGTATCACAGTGATGTCTCTGCCGGCGTTATTTTGGTCCGAACTGGTTGCCAGAGACAATAGATTACCGTTACCAGATTGCCTCAGACTCATCATCATTGGGGGGGAGGCAGTGAAAAAGAGCGCCGTTCAGGATTGGTTTACGCGGGAAGTCCACCGCCCTCGACTATTGAACGCCTATGGCCCGACGGAAAATACCGTGACGGCGACCTGTAAGGAGATATTATCCCTGACAGATGATCATTCTATCGGGCGGCCGGTTAAAAATACCTGTATTTACCTGCTGGGCAAATACGGTCAGCCCGTTCCATTCGGTTGCGTTGGCGAAATGTATATTGGCGGCGTGGGTGTGGCGCGGAGCTATCTGAACCGACCTGCATTGAGCGCGGAACGTTTTATAGCCGATCCCTTTAGTCCGATATCCGGTGCGCGCATGTATCGCACTGGCGATTTGGCCCGCTACTTGCCGGGTGGTGAGCTGGAATTCCTGGGTCGTAACGACGAACAGGTAAAAATTCGAGGCTTCCGAATTGAACTGGGGGAGATTGAAACTCGGTTGATGGAACACCCAGCGGTACAAGAGGCAGCGGTGCTGGCACTGGATGACAGGCAGCACAAACGGCTGGTCGCCTATGTGGCAGCGCAAGCGCATGAGAGATTGGCAGCTGATTTACGTGAATACTTGAGTACGATTTTACCTGATTATATGGTACCGGTTGCCTTTGTACGTCTGGATACCTTCCCGCAGACCCCGAATGGTAAGTTAGATCGCCGGGCATTACCGGCGCCGCGGGAAGAGGATTTTGCCCGTCAGGTCTATGAGGCGCCGCAAGGGGAAGCTGAGATAGCTTTGGCGGCCATCTGGAGTGAATTATTGGGCATCGAGCAGATTAGCCGACATGACAGCTTCTTTGTGTTGGGCGGTCATTCATTGCTCGCGGTACGCATGATTGAACGCTTGCGTCACTTGGGGTTGACACTGACGGCGCGAGATCTGTTCCAATTTCCGGTGTTGTCAGACTTGGCCCAAACATTGGGACAGCATCAGGCTGTAGTGGTGCCGCCTAACGTCATCACTTCGGCCACTACGGCGCTGACGCCGGAAATGTTGCCGCTGATTGATCTGACTCAGACTGATATTGATCGCATCGTCAGACAGGTACCGGGTGGCGTGGCTAATATTCAGGATATCTATGCCTTGTCACCGTTGCAGGACGGTATCTTGTTCCATCACTTGTTGGAGCAGAAAGGCGACCCATATCTGTTGCTCTATCCGGTGATCTTTGAGAATCGTTCTCTATTGGAGCGTTATCTGGCGGCGGTACAACAAGCAATTGATCGCCATGACATCCTGCGGACGGCTTTTATCTGGGAAGGATTATCCGTTCCGGCGCAGGTGGTCTGGCGTCAGGCTCGGTTGCCTGTGACGGAACTGACGCTAGACCCGGCTGACGGCCCAGTCATTGACCAGTTAACCCAGCGTTTTGATCCGGAGCATTATCGTCTTAATTTGAGTCAGGCACCGCTACTAGATTTTATCATCGCTCAGGAAACCGATGGCCGCTGGTTCTTACTGGAATTGCAGCATCACTTGATTGGCGACCATGAAACGCTGGAAGTGATGCATCGTGAAATGCTGGCGCATTTTGCCGGGCAGGGGGATCGCTTGTCAGCGCCGGTTCCTTTCCGCAATCTGGTGGCTCAGACCCGGTTGAAGGGGGATCAGGCAGCACATACCCGTTTCTTTACCGACATGTTGGCGGAGGTGGATGAGCCAACATTCCCATTCGGACTGGCGGAGGTGCATCGGGACGGCTCTCAGATGAGAGAATCTCACCGGATGTTGACGCCTGAGCTGAATGATCGTCTGCGTAGTCAGGCCCGGCATTTGGGGGTCAGTCTGGCGGCGTTGTGTCATCTGGCTTGGGCACAGGTACTATCGCATACCAGCGGGCAAGAGAAAGTGGTGTTTGGCACCGTCCTGTTTGGGCGCATGGAGGCGGGAGATGGAGCAGACAATGGCATGGGGTTGTTTATGAATACCTTGCCGTTGCGACTGGATATCGATGATACCTCGGTACAGGAGAGCGTGCGTGCGGTGCATCTGCGACTGGCCGGGTTGCTGGAACATGAGCATGCCTCACTGGCGCTGGCCCAGCGGTGCAGTGGTATTGCCAGCGGTACGCCGCTCTTTAGTGCTCTGTTCAACTATCGACATAATACCTTATCGGCAACGTCGGATGACATCATCACAGGCGTTGAATTTTTGGAAGGGCAGGAGCGGACTAACTATCCATTTGGGCTGTCGGTGGAGGATGGGGGTTTCACATTAGGGCTGACCGCTCTGGTGGTGCAGCCGTTTGAGCCAGAGCGACTATGCGGTTATATGCAGCAGGCGCTGGAAAGTCTGGTGGAAGCGCTTGAACAGGCCCCGGAGACGCCGGTACGTATGCTGAACGTCCTGCCTGAAACGGAACGGACACTGCTACTGGAAACCTTGAATGCTACTGAGACCCCTTATCCTGATCCATTATGTATTCACCAACTGTTTGAGCAGCAGGTAAAGAAAACCCCGGAAGCGACCGCATTAGTCTATGAAGAGCAGACTCTCAGTTATGCCGAGTTAAATGCTCGCGCCAACCGCCTTGCCCATCAACTGATTGCATTGGGCGTCATACCGGATCGGCGAGTGGCGATTTGCATGGCACGTTCACCGGCGATAGTGGTGGCTTTGTTGGCAGTGCTAAAAGCCGGTGGGGCTTATGTGCCGCTGGACCCGACTTATCCGGGAGAACGTCTGGCGTATATTCTGGATGATACGGCTCCGTCAGTGGTACTGGTTGATGAAGCTGGTCGGGCGACGCTTGGCGAAGAAGTGCTGACCGGATTGACTGTACTTACGCTGAATACCCTGCCAAACCAACCGGACAGCAATCCATTGGTGACTACATTGACACCACAGCATCTGGCCTATGTGATTTACACTTCCGGTTCAACCGGGCAGCCGAAAGGGGTGATGATAGAACATCAGGCGGTGTATCAACGTCATTTGGGTTTTAATGAGACTTATGCAGTCACTGCGCAAGACCGGTTATTACAATTTGCCTCTTTTGCGTTTGATGTTTCAGTAGAGGAATGCTGTTTGTCATTGTGTAATGGCGCCACGTTAGTGATGCGTGATGAGCGTTGGTTAACTTCTATGCAGGAATTTATTGCCTTATCTTGGCAGAACCGTATCACAGTGATGTCTCTGCCGGCGTTATTTTGGTCTGAACTGATTGCCAGAGACAATACACTCCCACTACCGGATTGCCTCAGGTTCATCATTATTGGTGGTGAAGCCGTTAAAAAGAGCGCTATTCAGGATTGGTTTGTGCGGGAAACCCACCGACCTCGACTGTTGAACGCTTATGGCCCGACGGAAAATACCGTGACGGCGACCTGTAAGGAGATATTATCCCCGGCTGATGATAGTTCTATCGGCCAGCCGCTTAAAAATACCTGCGTCTACCTATTGGACAGAGACGGTCAACCTGTCCCATTAGGCTGCGTTGGGGAAATGTATATTGGTGGCGTTGGGGTTGCACGGGGCTATCTTAACCAGCCGGAATTGAGCGCGGAACGTTTTATAGCTGATCCCTTTAGTCCGGTAGCTGGTGCGCGGATGTATCGCACCGGGGATTTGGCCCGTTACTTGCCAGATGGCAATCTGGAATTCTTGGGTCGTAACGACGAGCAGGTAAAAATTCGGGGTTTCCGGATTGAGCTAGGGGAGATTGAAATCCGGTTGTTGGAACACCCGGCGGTGCAAGAGGCGGCGGTGTTGGTGTGGGAGGATGGCCGTGACAAGCATTTGGTCGCCTATGTGGTAGCGGAAACGAATGAGGGGCTGACTGCCAGTTTGCGTGCTCATCTGAGTGCTATTTTGCCGGATTATATGGTGCCGTCAGCTTTTGTGCGTCTGGATACCTTCCCGCAAACCCCGAACGGCAAGCTAGATCGCCGGGCATTACCGGCACCGCGGGAGGAAGATTTTTCCCGTCAGGTCTATGAAGCGCCGCAAGGGGAAACTGAGGCAGCTCTGGCGGCGATTTGGTGTGAGTTATTGGGTATTGAGCAGGTCAGCCGGCATGACAATTTCTTCGCATTGGGAGGCCATTCACTGCTCGCTATGCGAATGACGAATATTGCCGCTGGTCGAGGGATGGTTTGCACATTGAATATCTTGTTCCAATTCCCGGTGCTGGCTGAACTGGCCGCAAAAATTACCTCAAATTTACTGTCTCAGTCGCAAAACAGCGCCATATCGGTACGACCTGATGGAACAGGGTTGCCGCTGTTCTTTGTTCCCAGTGGCATGGGTGACTACTCCTATGCTTTCGGGCTGGCTGAGCATATTTCGTTGGGCTACCCGATTTATGCGCTGCCTTGGCCTTCCATCAGTGAAGAACTGATGTCAACGATGGAAGAGCAAGCTGCCAGAATGATCACCCTGATGAAAGCGGTTCAACCGGCAGGTCCATATCGGATAGGGGGTTACTCTTCTGGTGGCATGTTGGCTTATGCCATTGCCCAACAGCTTTTGAGTGCTGGCGAGCGGGTTAATTTCCTGGGCTTGATTGATACGCCTGCGCCTCATTATTTTGAGAAAGAGGCCATGCCCCCCAAACATCATTTCTTTATTGAACTGGCCCGGCAGTCAGGGGAGGCGTGTAAAGAAGAGATTGCGGCATTATACCAGCGAATCGATGAGTTGAATTTGGTACAGTTTATTGCAGCGGCTCAGGAGCTGGCGTTATATCCCGTTAATTTGAGTGCTGACTTAATAGCTAAACGTTGGGAACAGATAGAGCATTATGAGCAAATAGTCAGAGATTATAAGCCACAAGTAATAGCGGTAACGTTGCATCAATTTTATGCGACGGAATCTTACTCGTCTATTTCTTTTGTGACGGATGAAGAACCAGAGTCTTTAAATATCGATCCGTCGTTAGGTTGGGCGCAGATAATAGCTGATACTTCACTTAAACTCATTGCTATTCCGGGTGATCATTTTAGTTTATTGGAAAATAATGAGAATAAAATGGCTTTAGCTCAAGCCCTCAATATGGCTCTGGCAATCAGTGATGAAGGGGAGGTGGTGTAATATTGGTATATTAATAATTTAACCTTGATATAATAATCCGGTATATATTGTTTATGCCGGATTTTTTATTATTGTTGTTATTTTTTATTTTATTTAAATCTGATGTGGTTTCGCATAGTAATTGCACGTAATGTGCTGCAATAAATATCTTGAATGCAGTAAATATTATTCATGATAAAAGCAAAAACCTCGTTATTTTTAACGAGGTTTGTCAGCGATCTAAAAGCTTTTAATGAGACTTTTTGGTTTTTCTACCTTCATATTTAGCGACATATTTGGTGACTTTTTTACTTTTTTCTTTACAAGATAATGTATTAGAGCCTTTAAAATACCATCTAATCCCATTACTGTCATATGTATTAGGAAAAACTTTACTATTTTTAACAATATATTGAGTATATAACTTGCCATTATTGGAAGTGTATACAGGCGAAGAATAACAACTGCTCCAACTACTAGGTACGCTTGCCGATACAGACCCAATTACTCCAGTTAATGAAATACCTGTTGCTAATGCCCCAACTAATAATAATTTCTTGAACATGAAAATGCCTCCCTTTAATAACTGGTATCTTAAGTGTATCGCTTTTATATAATTTGTCAAAATTTTGAATTTGTAAAAATATTTATTTTAATATTGGTAATATTGAAATTCTATTTTATTAAATGAAAAGTATTTTTTGGTTAATATGAATTCACATGTAATAATGCGTGCTGAATCATCACATAGATTATAAATAAGGTTTCATAATTCCGCTACACGTGGTTTCCTTCAACCCATTGTTATACATAGGGTTGTTAGTAGATAAGGTGTAGCACCATTTTGGAAAGTTATTTATTACAAATTTAAAAGTTTATTATATTTTTCATTTTAGGTTGGAAATCTAACTTCTTCTTTAAAAGAAAACCTCCCTGCAATATTAAGGGCTTCCTATCGATTAGACGGTTTTCAAAAGGCGTAACTGAATAACCTGAATTCATATAAATATGAGTTCAGGTTGTGCATTTTTATTTTTAAACCTTTAGTGATTATATTGACGGAATGTATATTAGAAAAACCCCCTTCACAGTAAACCTCTTATTGTGAAAGGGATTTTAGCAAACTAGCATCTCTGCTTTTTCTCTACCTTATCTTAAGTTTTATACAAAAATTAAGATAATTTAAGTCGGAAGAGGTCTTCTGGGATATCTTTTTTTATGAAGAAAGATGATATACAAAAAATCCTATGAATGAGGGTTTTCGGTGAAATTTTATCAATTTGCATCTCTGCCTTCATATTTACCAACATATTTTTTACAAGATGATAAATAATCAATACCTTTAAAATACCATTTAACACTTTTACCATTCACTGTATCATAATATACATTAGCAAAAGAGCTACTATCTTGAACAAGATAATAAGTATATAGCCAGCCATCTCTATAGGAGATGTATACATCTGAAGAATTACACTTGGTCCAATTATCAGGCGGTACATCTGCCGATGCAGTCCCAATTCCTCCAGTTAATGCAATACCTGATACTAATGCTCCAACTACCAATAATTTCTTGAACATAAAAATACCCTCTTTAATAGTTTTATAATTTACATGATTTTATAACTTGCACATTAAGTGTATCGCCTTTATAAAATTTGTCAAAATTTTGAAGCTAAAAAATATTTATTTTAATCTTGGTAATATTGTGGATTTATTTTATAAAATAGGAAAGTATTTTCTGAGGAATATAAATTTATATGTAATAATGCATTCTAAACTATCACATTGATTATATTGCAATTTTAAAATATTCTTATGTTTTTAATTTTAGATTTGAAACCTGATTTCTTATTTTCAAAAAAATCCATACGTAATATTAATGACCATTTGTCAATTAGGTAGTTTCTAAAAGGCACAATTAAATAATCTAAATTTCATATTTGTATAAATTCAGGTTTTGAATTTTGTTTCGAAACCTTTAGTGACTATATTGACGGAATATATATTAGAAAAAATTTTCACAGTAAACAAATTAATGTGAAGGGCATTATTATCAAAATAACATTTCTACTTTTTATCTACTTTATCTCAAATTACGCGAGATCTCCGTAAAAATAACCCCGAGCGTACTGTTATGCCCGTTTCCGTAGCTTACGGAATGCCCAAATACTGTGTTTGTTGGCCGCAACAGCATAAATATCAAGAAGGAGATTTGTCAGTGGTCTGAACAGAAAGGGCATTTCGCCCCTTCTGTTATTTCTCGTGCTACCTTAAAGCAGCGATGGCACCAGCACTGTCTGCATGGCTTGACGGTTTTGCGGCAGGTGCTCGCGGGCACCGCCGGTATCAGGGAACGAAGCCATAGCTCCACTCAGCTTCGCCAAGCTCGGTCCCTCTATGTCTGGGACAGTGGCAACGGCATGGGCTGTGATGACGGGTTGTTGGCTGGCCCAAGACAGTTCCATCAGACCTTCCTTGGTGTAACTCCGTTGGGTAAAGCCCTCGATCAGGTGGTCCACGTTGATCACCGACGAGGAGCCTTCCAGCTCGATTTGTAGATGCCGATGGGCCATAGCCTGACTGCCAAATACCTGACGCACCACCAGAGCTGTTTCGTTACTAGAATCGGTTAACATCAAGTCGTCATCCCGGCGGCTCACCAGAATGCTCTTCGGATCAGCCAACGGCAGGATCAGGCGGTCTGGAGCCAGTCCCGAGTCATTGTTGTTGATGACCACTATACGGTAATGGGACCACATCACCTTGCTGAGGCGGTAGGTATCGCTATCGGCTCCGCCATGCAGCACCAGACTGTCGACACCGGCAATGATTGGTGGCGTCAGATCATCTTTACTGCCGCCAACTCCTCCGCCTTGAAGCAGAAGGGACGAACCGACACGTTCCACGCCCGTAAACTTGTTGAGCATTTGCGCACCGCCGTCCTTGATCTGATACAGTGTTTGGGCCGTCGGGCTGTACACATATGCCGCCTTTTCGCCTGCGGCGATCCCCACAAAGCGCAGATTGTTCGAGACAGGGATTCCATTCCCCGAAAACATCTGACTGCTGCCGATATCGAACCAGCCTGGCGCCTGATTGTCCTGTAAAGTCAGAACCCCTTTGGCTTGCCACTGGTTGGCGAGTTTGGTGAGCGCCTGTGGTAGTTGGGCCAAGTTGTTTTGTTGCCAGCCTTTGTCAACGCCAACTAGCTGCAACTCGCCGTTGTTGGTTCGCAGCAAGATCTCGCCCTTGACCGTGATCAGGCGCATGCCGGTATCGACCTGTTGCGCCGCCTTGAGATGTAATTCTGGCGTCAACTCACTGGCAGCGGGAAGTTGCGTCGAGGCGCTAAGCATCTGGCCGGTGCTACCAAAAGCCGTGGCTAATGTATTCGCGGTCATGGCTGGTTGACGATATAGTTTGCCGCTTTCGGGCTCGAAGAGACGCGCGGAGGTACCATCTGGTTCGAATCCCAGAAATTGCAACGATTTGCCTGACAGTGCCGCCGAAGCCACCACCACCTGACCGTTGTGGTACCACACCGGCAGTAGGTTTTTATCGTCGGAACCCTTGATCCCGAACACCGCTAGAGTGGCTTTGCCGTCGGTGACGTTGTCCAGATCCTGCCACCAGTGAGTACGCCCCTTGAGCCAATGCTCGTTGATCGCTTCGTAATTAAGCTGACCCAGTGCATCAAGCCGGGCCACACGACCGTCTTCGGTGATGGCGAGCAGGTTACCGTTCAGGTTGACCAGATTAGCCAACGCTGGCGTGTTGATGCGCAATGCACTGGGATGGTTGGCATCGAGAACAGTCTGGCCGGGACCTTCCTGACGGAACAGAGCTTTCTGTTCCTTGCTGTAAAAGAAGAATACTTCTGTGCCCGCAGGGTGGGGAATGCTGCCTGCCAACACCAGATCGGCCGGGATCGGCCAGGCGCTGCGGGCCTGTTCGTGTGCTTCAAAGTGCAAGGTCTGATCCGCCGGGGGCGCCAGATTCGGCTTGATCAGCGTCCCGTCGCTGGTGCGTATCCAGTAGCGGTGTGCCACGCCAGCCGCATCCATGCCGAACACCGTGACCAGCACCGCACTGGTCGGCTGGATCAGCCGTGCGCCCAACGTATACGTCGGAGTCTCACGTTGAATGCTATTGTGCTCGTAGCTCTGGAGTATAGTCTTGAGCTCATCACTATGCTGGCCGGTACGTGCCGAAAGCTGGAGTAGCGCATCATCACCCACCGCGCTGACCAACTCCATTCGGTCACCAAAGATCCGATAACTCAGTTCAGCTTCCCTTCCCTTTAGCTGATAACGGCGCGCCAGATAGACCGCATCCCCCTCTTGCCATAGCCGACTGATCTGGCCCGCATTCTGGTTGAACCAAGGCTCAAATTGTGCGTCGATCTGTCCAGTGGCGATGTCTACCCGCCACGCCGCCGCATTGTTGGCGTCGTAGAAATAAGCATGGTTGTCCATCACTGCTCCCAGTTGGGCATGCCCGGCCTGTTCGTGGGTGGTGTCGGTGAACAGCATCCGCTCGTTGGTTATGTCGTAGAACGCCCGACCAACATCACGCCCGTTGTGGTTGTAGTTCTCCACCACCACATACTGCCCGTGTAACTTATGCGCCTTGGCTAGATCACTCAGGTGCTGCTCAATGCTATGGCCCGGCACCTGCCACTTGCTTGCATCTTCGCTTATTACCTGAGTTGTCAGGTCGGAGAAGTCGACTTTTCGCACCTCGCCCTTGCGGTTGACCACCAGCACCTGCCCTTTCTGGTCTGAATCGAGTTCGACTACCACTCCACCAACTATCAGTCGGTTCTTCAACACACTGATACTGTCACTGGCGAGTTGGCTGCTGTCGATAATCCAGCGCGATGGGGCGCTGCCACCATCGTTCATGAGCTTCACGCTGGTGCCTTCGTTCAGCCCAATCAGGTATTCACCACCTGCGCCCTTGATCTCGTAGTGCAGGTAGCCATGCAGTTCCTTGGGCAGCTCGGTCACTATCAGTTGCCGGTTGCGCTGGTCGAGCACCACTTCGATTGCTGTCGCCACATACTCCTGATGAATCCTACGGATCGTAACCTCCCCCGGAAAGATGTAGAAGTCGTAGTCGAACCGCTTATCCTCTTCAAGCCTGCGAATCACATCAAAACCGGCATCATGACGCGTAGTTGCGCCGGGGAGCTGCATGTATTCGTAACTGATGAAGGACTTTGGGGTACCCGGCAGGATCAGCACGTTGCTGTCGCTGTGGTCGAGCCTGTGGGAAACGTCCTTGTAACCGATCCCACTACGAACCTCGATCGCTTGGTTGCGGTCATGGACCATCTTTGGAAAGTCGCCTATCCAGAAGAAATAATTGATTCTTCCCGAACCGGTAGAGCCGGAATGGGTACGGTAAATGTACTGGCTGTCGAAGTCGATCTGATTCTGGCGCAAATCCAGGGTTTTGATCACAGCCCCAGCCAGGGGCACCAGCACTTTCTTTTCGTTGTCATACCGATATCCATTGCCTTTATAGGCATTGTCGAGCGTGTTGAAGTAACGGCCTACCGCCTTGGCATCCTCGGCAACCGCACCAAAGGCTTGCGCCAGTGCCGTAAAGCCCACTGCGAGCCCGCCAAGGATCACTCCTCCAGAACCGAGCACAGCGCTCGCTGTTGAGGCACCGATCAAACCAGCTCCCACTCCGGCTGTACCAGTGACGAAGCTAGCCGAGTCGAACGCAAGCTGGGTACCGAACACCGCCTTCTGCACATCGTTCTCAGCGTGGGCCAGCTCATAAGCATCCAGGCCGACCATAGCGCCGCCAAACAGCACGCCTGCGCCTTCATTGACGGTGTGCCCCAGGATGGAGGTAAAGTCCTTGAGTGAAGTTTCGGCGGCCACCACTTCGCTGCGCAACGCCGTACGCACCAGTTCGGTGACCTTAGTCACGTCCTGTACGCCACCGTGAGCCATCTGGACAAGATTGAGATAGCTGTGGACCTTGAGCGCGGTGGACAGATCAGGCGAAGCGATACCACGTGCCGCATCGTTGCGGTTCTTGTCGGCAAACCATTGGATCAATGTCTGTATCGCAAACCCGGCGTTTAGCCCATCAACTAGAGCTGCTTCGCCGATACCGCCTTTGGGCTGTATCTGGCTGTGTTCGAGGGTGAAATGTTGGCCTAGGGTGAGCACATGTTCATCGACAAAGCGGCGGAATTCGATAAAGGTGGCATCGCTGCTGCTCACCCAACGGGTCTCCTCGGGCTGGTCGCGATTGATGAACTGGACCCGATAGCGGCCTTCACCTTGATCCTCGGTATTGCCAATCACCGGCATCCAGCGCTGGTCAAGATTGTTTTCTTGGGCGAGCCTTGTATTGGCCTCGACGAACCTTGCTCCCCACTGTTCGGCATCGAGGGTCACCAACGCGGTATGCAATTGGGTATCCTCGGTAATCCGTGTCTGGGCGTTGAGTGTCTGCTCAACCTGCCGCCGTTGCTCTATGACCGTAGCCAGCTCACCGGGGCGGGTTAAGTCGGCCACATCCAGGCCGTTACCTACCGGCACCTTGGCCATTTTGCTGGCATCGATCTCCACCAGATTGAAGACAGGGGCCGACTGGCTGCTAAGCGAACC
Organism: Photorhabdus sp. RM71S; assembly: GCF_042879355.1. Lineage (NCBI taxonomy): Bacteria > Pseudomonadati > Pseudomonadota > Gammaproteobacteria > Enterobacterales > Morganellaceae > Photorhabdus > Photorhabdus sp. RM71S. The sequence continues at coordinate 99,105 of NZ_JBHFKV010000012.1, forward strand.
GTAGTGAACGGCCAGTTTGTGCTCTACCAAGTGTTGCTTCATGGCTTGGGAGAAGTTGGCGGCGTTGTCGAAGGCAAAAATCCCGACATTCGGGTCATAGAAATAGTAACGACGCCCTTTGGCTCCGACCGTACTCCCCACCATCATTGAATGATTCGGGGTATTGAGCGCAAATGTCGAGGTCCCGGTTGCTTTTCTCAGTAAGGAAACCATCTCGGACAATCTGACCTGCCCCCGCGCTGTTGACGCTTGCGTGGCCTCAATATTGGAGTGTAGCCTGAGTAGACTGTTTTTCAGTAGCGTGGAACTGCCCGCTTGGGGATCGGCGGCGGCCAGAAAAAGTTTTTCCACCAGACTGTTGATACCCGCTTCGCCGCTGCTAGCCAGCGCTACAGCCATCGCCCTGACCAAGAGGTAGCAACGGCCGCCGGACTTATCGCCAGTCAGCGACAGATAGAAGTCTTGCGGCATCAGACGGTCGAAGCTGCTACCGGCGCGATGAAAGTCCTCGCTGTACACAGCAGTCCACTTCAATACCTTATTGATGTATTCAGCCTGGCTAGTTTCGGTAATGCGAGCGCTCAAGGCACCCAGTTGCTCGGGGGTAAGCTGACCTTCGAGAAACAGGCGCTTCATCTCCAGGGCTGACATTCTGTCGTACACCTCCGGGATACTGATATCGCGGAAGTTGCGCAGACCATCAGCAAACGCGGCATCTTGCACATTATGCTGGTAAGCCTCGGCGATCGCATAACGCTCGCCCACGTTGTTGATGTTCTCCTGCCCACCGTTCTGGATGGACATATCGTCAATCCGTACCACAGCGGCCACGCCGTTCTTGGACTTGATCTGCTGCCATAACCAGCTTTGTTCGACGAAGCTCGCTTCACGCAGGATCGTATCGTATTGCGCTTTGTAGAACTCCAGAGTGATATCTATCTGCTTTATCTGTTGGTCAATCAGGGCGTGCTGAGAGGTATTGTGTTGCTCCTCATAGAGTTTGCTTCGTTTGTCTACTAGCTGCTTGATATCCGCGTTGATCCTGTTGTCAACCTCGGCATGTAACTGAGTCCACTCGGCAATTGCTGGATGATCAGGAGAAAATTCACCCTCTGTGTATACACCATCGGTGATCCCTTCGACTGACACCCCGAACTGGGCAGCGACTTTCTTTAGTCGTTGGTGAACTTGCTCACGGTAAGTGGCGAATTGAGCTTGGTTGCGTTTAACCACTTGGCTGTCCGCGATCTGGATCGAGAGCGGTTCTTCACCGCCGCGCCGCTTTGTCCAGCTCATCTGGCCGTCTTGCTGATACTCCTGGCGCTGGAACACCAATTGCCATTCACCATTGACATACTGCATGTACGCCACAGCGAGGCTTTTGGTGGTGGCAGCTACCCGGTAATCTTTGTAGTCCACTGCCATCACCACGTTATCGTATAGCAGCGAACTGTTGACTCGGCCGTCGTGGTAGACCCGGTAGGTGTTGGCATCGAGGCTGGTCACCACCCCCGAACTGCCCGATAGCGTTCCGGTAAATAGAAAGCTCTCCGCGATCTCATGCTTAGGAATGTCTACGTAGGCTGGTGATGCATTGGCCTGGTCGGCGCTGTCGTAGTTGAGAAAATACGCTGGTATGCTGTTAACGCTTGTTGCTACATCATCATTAGCGCTTCGATCGGTGTATTCGAGCTCGTACAAGCCTGATCGGATTTTCACTAGCTGGGCGTTCCCTTCAGCCGGGAGACTCCCCGACCTGATTAATGTCTCGGCACTGATGGTGTTGGATTTGGCGAACAACACAGGATCGGCGGTGAACTGATGGATGTCGGCGCTGCTCTGACGAGGCTCGGAACCGCCACTCATGGGCACCAGCTTCCCCTTGAGCTCGCTATCCCGTAGTGTTTGTGAGAGCAACGCTGGAATGTGTACATCGTACCCGCGCGTCTGCAAGGTATACGTCAGGGCTTTCTCGATTGGAATATCGGTAAGTAAGGACTGTGTACCCGCTGCGGCAATCAGTTGTGCTCGGGACTGACCGTGACTGCTCGATCCACCCTCGGCTGTTTCAGAGTAGGAAATGCCTTTGCCCACGCGATACATACCAGTCGGGGTGTGTTCGACAAAGGCTGTTGCCGGTAACAGTTCGCTAAGCTTTGCGCTGATGGTTTGAGCATGCTCGACCCCGGCTCTGGAAAGGTAGATCACGGCTTGGTCGGTACGGCTGCCCAGATTTTTCGGCCCCATGATCTTGGCCTGTTCCAGCCAGCCGCGATTGTCATCATTGAACAACTGGGGCAACGCCCGGGCAAGCAAGTTGAAATGCGCCTTGCTAACGTTGATGGTCAGTCGCGCACCAAGCTTGCCGCGGGCACCATAACGTTGCGCAAAATCCTTGGGCAGCATCCGGAAAGCTTCGGCATTGCCTAGGGTGTCATCCGTTTGCGAAGATAGCGCTGTTTTCTCATTGCCTTGTACTAAGATGTCGACTGTCGTGATGCGTGTTGTCAGTGTTTTGATATAACTGACAAATGCCTGTTGCTCGTTTTTGTCGAGGCTACTGATGCCGACCGGTCTGTCATTACTGTAGTGCCAATAAGCGTTTTTCTCCAGCGTCTGTTCCAGCATTCTCTGCTGCTGGATCAGCTTAAGGGTCCATTTGTGACCATTTTCACGGAACCCCTTCTTGATCTCTTGGACCAGCATTTGGATTTTCGGTTTGCTCCTCATCTCTCTAAAGGTCGCTTGCGCAGACGCGAGCAGCGATTGATAGCTGTTATTGGGCATAATGGTTCTCCTTAGGAAAATCCTACTTTGATATTTACGGATTACAACGCTTTAAGAATGGCTGGTTATGGCGGACACGGTTGGCCGCCTGTGATCTAAGAATCCTTCATCTGCAAGGTCCACAGTCGGGCATAAAGCCCGTTCAAGGCGAGCAGTTGCTCATGGCTGCCCTGTTCGATCACTTGACCTTGGTCGATCACCAGAATTCGATGGGCATGGCGCAGGGTATTAAGGCGATGGGCGACGCTTATCACTGTGCGGCCTTGTGCAATGCGTTGTAGGTTGGTCATTACTGCCGCTTCCGACTCGTAGTCCAGGGCGCTAGTGGCTTCATCCAGTAGCAATATTCCCGGATTGGTCAGTAGTGCTCGGGCTAGGGCGATGCGTTGGCGTTGCCCCCCGGAGAGTTGGCCGCCACGCTCGCCGACTTGGGTCTCATAGCCTCGGTCCAGCGCCTTGATAAAACCATCGGCACCGGCCAAAGTCGCTGCTTCATACATTTCCGCATCGCTGGCCTGGGGCCGACATAAACGAATGTTCTCGGCGATGCTGCCAGCAAACAGCACGCTTTCTTGCAGCACGACGCTCATGTTGCGGCGCAGTGCCACCGGATCCGCGATTGCCAAATCTATCCCATCCACCAACACCTGGCCGTGCTGAGGTACATAGAGGCGCTGCAACAGCCGAGCCAAGGTGGATTTGCCCGAGCCGGACGGCCCTGTGATACCGATGAATTCGCCGGGATGAATCTCGATATTGAGGTTGCGTAACACCTCCCGACCATCCTCGTTGTAACGAAAACGCACGCCTCTGAAACTCACCCCTCCCTGTAGCTTGGGTACGGAGGCCAGGCCGCCATTGCCACTTTCCCCCTCCTCATCAAGAATGTCGCCAATCCTGCGCATCGAGATCAGGGTATGCTGGAAATCCTGACAGACTTGGGCCAGACGCAGAATCGGCTGGGTCACGTGTTCCGAGAGCATGTTGAAAGCGACCAGCTCCCCTGGGCTGAGTTTGCCCTCCATGACTAGAGTAACGCCCCACAGCAATAGTAGGGCGGAGGTTAGCTTCTGGATGAGGTCGATTCCCTGACCAGCCAAGATCCCCACCACTTTGGCGTGGAATGAGGCGCGGACGAAGGCAGATAGCTGCCGCTCCCAGCGGTGTAGGAAGCCGGATTCAGTGGCGTTGGTTTTGATGGTTTCAATGCCGGTGATTGACTCGGTAAGGAAGGCGGTGTTGTCGGCCCCTAGCTCGTACTCTCGCAATACCCGGGTACGCAGTACAGGCCCGACACTTAGCCAGAACAGGAAGTAGAGCACGAGAGAACCGAGCACCAGCCAAGTTAGCTCGGTGGCGTAGGAGAACATCACGGCGATAAACAGGCCGACGAAGGCCAAATCCAGCACCATAGTTAGCGCTGAACCGGTGAGAAATTGGCGGATCTGGTTCATCTCGCGCACCCGGGCGATGATCTCACCGGTCTGACGCTGTTGGAAATAGCTCATAGGCAAGGCCATTAGGTGCTGATAGAGGCGGCCGGAGAGCTCGGAGTTGACCTTGCTGGCCAGGTTGGTGAATAGCCAGGAACGAAGGAAACCATAGACGGGCTCGAACAAAGCCAGAGCCAACATGGCGATTCCTAGCACCTGCAGGCTCGATAGGCTGCGGCTGACCAGCACCCGATCGATCACGTTCTCGAACAGTATGGGGGTCACCAGGGCGATCACCTGTAGCATCAGAGACACTAGGATTACGTTCCTAAACTGGCTGACATGTTTGCGGATGGAAGGCACGAACCAGCCGAAGCCAAACCGCTGCCGTTTCGGCGGTTCGGTCGCCTCCGCCAGCAGCACGGCGCTGCCTTGCCAATGGCTAGCGAAGAGGGTTCGGGGATAGCGACATATCTTACCCGCGCTTGGCTGATACAAGGTAATGAATTCGCCTTCGACTCTCTCTAGCACCTGCCAGCCCTGTTCCGTATCCAGCAGGATAGGAAGGGGCAGGGTATCAAGACGGCTCATATCTGTGGAGATGTAGCGTGCCCTCAAGCCGATCCACTGGGCGCAGCGGCATAAGTCCTGGCTATCTGAGACCCCTTGGGGGCGTCCGAGACGGTGGCTTAGTTGTTCCGGTTCCACCGCCAAGTTGAAATGGCGGGCGGCATGGGTCAGGGCCAGGAGGCCGCCATCCGCTACCGCCTTGGACGCGTCGGCGATGATCGGTTCCGACAGAATAGATTCGATGGTTGACATTATCGTTCCCTCAATGCTTCGGACTGGTACTGTTGTAGTGGGCTGAGTAGGTAGTCGATCACCCGCCGATCACCGGTGCGGATTTCCGCGGTGACACTCATGCCTGCCTGTAGCGGTACCTCATGCTGGTCCACTGCGATAGAGGAGCGTTCCATCTGGATCTGTGCGGGGAATACCAGGCCTAGCTGCTCATCCTTGACAGCATCCTTGGAGACGTGGGCGACCTTACCCCGTATAGTTCCATAGCGGGTATAGGGAAAGGAGTCGACCTTAATTTCCACCGGCTGACCGGCGTGCACGAACCCCACATCTTTGTTCAACACCATCACTTCGGCTTCCAGAGAGGTATCATCGGGCACGATCACCATTAGTTGCTGGGCCGATTGCACTACACCTCCCAAGGTGTGGATCGCTAGCTGTTGTACTACGCCGTCGACAGGTGCCCGCAGGCTTTGCAGCCGCCGCCTCTCGCCGGCCTTTATCAACTGTTGTGTCATGACCGCGATAGCGGTCTGAGTTTCGTTTATCTGGTCGTAATATTCCCGGCGGGTCTTGGCCAGGTAGCGGTCCCGGCTCTCTTTCAGTACCTGATATTGCTCCTTGAGGACGGTCAGCTCGGCATGCTGTTGAGAAAGGGTGCGTTCGATTTCCAGCTTCTCCTTCTCTTGCTCCAGTAGCTCGACTTTGGGCAATAGCTTGCTGGCGGCCAAGGTACGACGGGCTTCAAGGCGCACTTTGATATTGGTCATCAGCTTTTCCAGCGCGGTGATATCGGCGCTACGTGCACTTTGGCTCGCTTGGTTAACGCTCATCTCGCTGTCCAGGCTTTCTAGATTGGCGACAACCTCTTTCCAGATACTGACCAGGTGCTCTCTGGCTAGCTTGACCTGTGCCTGTGGCATACTTTCCTGTACGGCGAAATGCTCAATGGGGGTATCGGTTAGCAGGGCCTGTAGTCTAGCCATCTCCAGCCGCTTGAAGTTAAGTTTCTCCTGTAGCTCCTTTAGCTCGGCCTCGACTCCTATGGGGTTGAGTTTGATCAGCACATCCCCAGTCTTCACTTTTTGTCCGTCACGCACGTGAATCGCCACAATCTCGCCGGCTTCAAGGGATTGGATCACCTTAGAGTGGCTGGACACCAGCAGCCTGCCTGTTGCGTTGGCATGGATGTCTAGGTGACCGATGATGGACCAGAGTAGAACCACCAACAGAAACAGGGTCAGCGCCATTGCCGTGCACCTTGCCCAAGGCGCGGGAGGTCGTTCAACGATCTCCAGGTAGCCGGGCTGAAACTCGTACTCGTCGCGGGTGCGCTTCGTCGCTTTGGGAGCGTTACGCTCCCGCTGCCAAGCCCGGAGGACGGTTTTTAGGTGTTTCTTGAATGACATGGCTCCGTCTCCTTTCGTAATTCCTGTTGCATCTGCCACAGCTTGGCGTAGCGGCCGCCCTTGACCAGTAGTTGGTGATGGTTGCCTGATTCGGTGATAAGACCCTGCTCCAAAGTGATAATGCGATCGCAGTGACGCACCGTGGACAGGCGGTGGGCAATGATGATGACGGTGCGCCCTAGCGCGATCTCGGCCATGTTGGCCTGGATCAGCGCTTGGGATTCGTCATCGAGGGCACTGGTCGCCTCGTCGAAGATTAAAATCTTGGGGTTAGCCATCAGTGCGCGGGCGATGGCAATGCGCTGGCGCTGTCCTCCCGATAGGGAACTGCCAGCCTCGGCCAGTACCGTGTCATAGCCCAGCGGTAATTGCAGGATAAAGTCATGCGCGCCTGCCAGCTTGGCGACGGCCATCACTTTCTCCAGCGAGGCGGAGGGGTCCTTAAATGCTATGTTGTGGCGCACGCTACGGTTGAACAGGTAGTTCTCCTGTAGTACCACCCCAATCTGGCTACGCAGGTAGCCGGGGTCCAGTTGGTGTAGGGGGGTGCCGTCGATCAAGATCTCCCCCTCGTCCGGAACGTAGAGCTTCTGTAATAAGCGGGCCAGCGTACTCTTACCCGAACCGGAGGGACCGACTATGCCCAGGTTCTCGCCGGACCTGATATGCAGGGTAACCCCCTGCAACACTGGGGCTTGATGGGGCTGGTAGCGGAACACCAGGTTGCGTATTTGCAGATCGCCGGAGAGTGGTTGCTGAGGATGGATGTTTCCCTGCTCCTGCTCGACGGGCAGGTTGAGTATGTCACCGAGCTTGTCGACGGCGACCCGGGTTTGGACAAACTGTTGCCACAGGTCGATTAGTTTGGCGATGGGTTGGTTGACGTGGGACACCATCATGTTGAAAGCGATCAGTTGGCCTATGGTGAGCTCCAGAGAGATCACCATGTTGGCACCCAGCCAGATGATCCCGACGCCGGTCGTCTTCTGTAGTAGCATAACCCCGTGGCTGATGAAGCTGTTGAGGGTCTGAGTGCGGAAACCGGCTTCGACCATGCTCGCGGTTTGGGATTCCCAGCGCCGTTGCATCCTGGGTTCTACCGCCAGGCTCTTGATGGTTTCAGCGCCGCTGACGGATTCGTTCAGGAATGAGGTATTGAGGGCAGCCGTTTGGAACTGTTGTTCGATGCGCTGTTGCAGTGGTTTGGCGCTTAGCCAAGCTAGCAGAAAATAGAGGGGCAATACCGCCAGTACCATACAGGTTAGGGACGGCGACAGCCAGACCATTACCCCGAAAAAGACAAAGGCGGAGGCTAGGTCCACGCACAGGGTTAGCATGGAGCCGGTCAGGAAGTCACGAATGCTATCAAGCTCCTGCACCCGGGTGATGATAGCGCCTACCTGACGGTGTTTGAAGTAAAGCAGGGGCAGGCCGAGTAGGTGCCGGAACAGCTTGATCCCTAGGGTGATATCGATGCGGTTGGCGGTGTGGGCAAAGAGGTATTCGCGTAGCCCCCGGAGCACCACCTCGAACAGCCCAACCACTGCCAGCACTATCACCAATACGTCTAGGGTCGACAACGCCTTGTGCACCAACACTTTGTCCATCACCACTTGGAAAAACAGAGGGGTGATTAGGGCAAGTAGCTGAAGCATCAGGGAAAAAAGCAGTACCTCGCCGAGGAGGTGGCGATGGTGGATAAACGCGGGTATAAACCAAGAGACATCGAATCTGAGGGAAGCTTCCCCTAACCGGATCACCTCCCCGCTCCATCTGGCTTCTAGCTCGTTGATGGAGAGTATTTCGGGTGAAACGGCATAAGGAGATTGGATTAGGGCCTGATCAGTGGAAAGGCGCGCTAATACAATAAATCCCCCCTGTTTGTCGCGAAAGGCTAGGGGTAGCAGCTTGGGAGTCAGTTTGGGGAATTTTAAACGGCATAATGCCAGATCAACATCATGTGCCTTGCCGTACTCTTTTATCGCAGGTTTCAGTTTGTTATGGGGGAGCAGAGGCTGTGGTTCCTGAGCCTCACTTTTAGCTAATTGCAACAATAATCGGCAACAGTTAAGAGCAGATGACAATGTATCTGCATCGGCGGATATATTTTCCCTATTCATTGTGATTTTCCCTTACGTGATTCCGTTCTCACGTTGTTAACATAGAAAAGCCTTTCCGCAAGATGATGTATTGCAGAGTCAATTAATAATAATCTGTATTAAGAGCATAGGCTTTAATTTGAATATATGTCATTTCGATAAGTGGGCGCAAGCTAAAGCTAATAAAAATTGCGGTCAATTAATCAATATTATCCTAAAAATGTTAATTGGACGTTGCTAATTTGTTGTTATTAATCGGGGCATGGCATTCAGTTTATGAATATATTGAATTGATGTCAGATATATCCGTTTTTATTTTTTTTGAGAGCAAGAAGTTAGGAGAAAAATATGGGATATAATTGTCATGAATGATATTTTTCAAATTTTTAACAAATTCATTGAGATCGTGAATGGCCCTTTACCACCAACTCAGAATGTAAAGAGCATTCTCCAGACATTTACCTCCAGTGACTTTGTATCAGAATCTTCTCCCGCTATTTCTTTTGTGCCGGATGAAAAGCCAGCGTTTTTACATATCGATCCATCGCTAGGTTGGGCACAGGTAATATCTGATACTTTGTTTAAGTTAATCGCTATTCCGTTAGTTTATTGGAGGATAATGAGAATAAAACGGCTTTAGCTCAGGTTTTGAATAGGGCGCTGGCAATCAGTTGTGAAGGGGAGGTGGTATAGTACTAATATATTAATGATTTAACGTTGATATGACAATCCGGTATATATACCCGTCATCTTTCAAGTTGCCTCTTTGTTGGCTGCACTCACTCACCCCGGTCACATATGAAATTTAATCTAATCTGGTTTTATTTTTTCCTGATTACCATCGAATCTCAGCTAGCTTGAGTAAATACTCAGGCATAGGTGCTGCTCGAATACATGAATAAATAAGCTGTTCGAATGTTCTTTTAAGGTTAAAGCGCCAA